>CAJQNZ010000060.1 GCA_905479835.1 uncultured Flavobacteriaceae bacterium | reverse complement strand
TCCTAATTCGTTATCAACTGTAACAATACTATCAATAGGTTTCCCTTTGGCAGTGATAATTTTTATTGATACATTTTTCACATCTACAGATTTAATTACTGAGCGTAAATATAAATTTGTCTCACGTTCTATAATATCATTTAAATTAATGATTGTTCCAGCTCTACTTAAAACATTATATGCTCTAAAAACATAAACTTCAGCATTAATTGCTGCTGCAAAATCTATTGCATATTGCAATGTGTTTGAGGAATTTTCTGACGATCCAATAGGTACTAATATATTTTTCATATTAAAAATAAACTTTATGCAAAAGTAAACAATTTCTTGAGTTTTCATTACAATGATCATAATCTGAGTTTTTCCAATTATGTATTCTTTTTAAGAACTTATAACATAAGTTGTATAAGAGTAGTTATTGAATCAATATATTTGCATAAAAATAATTTATATGGATTGGCTATTTAAACCATGGCAATGGTATATTTCTGGACCTTTAATTGCATTGACATTATTCTTATTGTTGATTATTGGTAAAAGATTTGGAATGTCTTCAAACTTGAGAACCCTATGTTCAATAGGTGGAGCTGGTAAAAATGTTTCTTTTTTCAATTTCGATTGGAAGTCTCAACGTTGGAACTTGATAATTGCTTTTGGAGTAATAATAGGAGGATTCATTGCTACTAATTTTTTAACTGAAACTTCTGTTGTGAACCTTAACCCTGACGTGGTTATGGATTTAAGAAATTTAGGATTTGAAAGTGCAGGTAAAACTTATATGCCTACAGAACTTTTTTCTAATTCGGTTTTTGGAAGTTTTAAAGGAATTTTAATTTTAGTTATTGGAGGTTTTTTAATAGGTTTTGGAGCACGATATGCAGGAGGATGTACATCAGGACATGCAATTTCAGGATTGAGTAATCTACAAGTTCCATCCTTGATAGCAGTAATTGGTTTTTTTATTGGTGGACTCGTAATGGTACACTTTTTATTCCCTTTAATTTTTTAAGTTATGCGAAGTATATTGTATTTATTAATTGGAGTTTTTTTTGGGATCGTATTATTTAAGTCTGAAGCAGCTTCTTGGTTTAGAATTTATGAAATGTTTCAATTTAAATCGTTCCATATGTTTGGAATTATTGGTTCCGCTGTAGGTCTTGGAATTATAATAACACAGTTGATTAAAAAAAGCAATGTAAAATCTGTGTTTGGTGAAGAAATTAAAATTCAACCTAAAGAGCTTGGTGTAAGAAGGTATTTAATAGGAGGAATATTATTTGGATTGGGTTGGGCACTTGCAGGTGCTTGCCCTGGACCGATGTATGCTCTTTTAGGAGCAGGCTACTTTCCTATCATAATAGTACTTACTTCTGCAATTTTCGGAACTTATATTTATGGAGTTATTAAAGATAAACTCCCACATTAAATAAATAATTATTGTCAAAATAGATTATGGAAATAAACTTTATTTTAGGATATTTTGCTGCTTTTTTTATCGGAGCAGTGATTGGATTAATTGGAGGAGGAGGTTCTATACTTACAATTCCAGTTTTAGTGTACTTACTTTATTTAAATCCGATTATTGCTACAGCATATTCTCTTTTTATAGTAGGAGTTTCATCTTTATTTGGAGCAATTAAAAATATTCAAAAAGGATTGGTGGACTTTAGAACCGCTATTGTTTTTTCCATTCCTGCATTTATTGCAGTTTATTGTACTCGAAAGTTTATTATCCCTAGGATCCCCGAAAAATTATTCGACATAGGAGATTATGTAATTACAAGGGATATGGGAATTATGGTATTTTTTGCAATTATTATGTTATTGGCATCTTTTACAATGATTTTTATAAAATCCAAGGATGTAAGTGGTGATATTCCGGTGAAATATAATTACACTATGATTACTATTGAAGGTTTGGTTGTTGGCTTTATTACGGGATTGGTAGGTGCAGGAGGAGGATTTTTAATAATTCCTGCTTTGGTTTTATTGGCAAAATTACCTATGAAAAAAGCAGTGGCAACATCATTATTAATCATTGCAATAAAATCACTGATAGGATTTATAGGCGATATTGAGAATATAGCTATTGATTGGATATTTTTATTGACATTTACTTCAATTTCAGTTCTTGGGATGTTTTTGGGTGTTTATTTGAATAAATTTATTGACGAAAAAAAATTAAAAAAGGGATTTGGATGGTTCGTATTAATCATGGGAGTCTATATAATAATAAAAGAATTTTCAAGATTATAGACCTAACTTATGTTACATATAGGTTGAGAATATTATGGTAAATTTGTAAAAGTAGGTAACACATGAACTGAGCATGTTAAAAACATGATCACTATAAAAAATGTTAATTGCGAATTCATGTGACAATAAGTAAATAAGTAGAGATATGAAAATAGAACAAATATATACAGGATGTTTAGCGCAAGGAGCTTATTATATTGAAAGTAATGATGAAGTGGCAATCATTGATCCACTGAGAGAAACAAAGCCTTATATAGATAGAGCAGCAAAAAACAATGCAAAAATCAAATATATTTTTGAAACACATTTTCATGCTGATTTTGTGAGTGGTCATGTAAGTTTAGCAAAAGAAACTGGAGCAGCTATCGTATTTGGACCCACAGCAAAGACTTCTTTTGAGTCTATAATTGCAGAAGATAGACAAGAATTTGAAATAGGAAACATTACTATTGTTGCATTGCATACTCCAGGACATACAATGGAAAGCACAACCTATTTATTACGAGATGAAAATGGTAAAAATCATGCGATTTTCAGTGGAGACACTTTGTTTTTGGGTGATGTGGGTAGACCAGACTTGGCTCAGAAAGGAGCCGATATGACTCAGGAAGATTTAGCAGGAATATTATACAATAGCTTAAGAACACAGATAATGCCACTTTCGGACGATGTTATTGTGTATCCAGCACATGGAGCAGGATCTGCTTGTGGAAAAAATTTAAGTAAAGAAACGGTAGGTTTATTAGGCGAACAAAAAAAGACCAATTATGCGCTTCGTTCTGACATGACCAAAGAAGAATTTGTCAAAGAAGTAACAGATGGATTGTTGCCTCCTCCTCAGTATTTTCCACTTAATGTTAAGATGAATAAGGAAGGGTATGAGGATATCAGCGATGTTATTGAAAAAGGGACTCGTGCTTTATCACCAAGTGAATTTGAAGTATTGGCAAATGAAACGGATGCTATCATTCTTGATGTAAGACACCAAAAAGATTTTATCAATGGTCATATACCACGTTCTATATTTATAGGGATAGATGGAGGTTTTGCACCTTGGGTGGGCGCATTGATAGGAGATGTGAAACAAACTATTTTATTGGTCACTCCAGAAGGTAGAGAAGAAGAAACCATTACAAGATTGTCTAGAGTAGGATTTGACAATACAATAGGATATTTAAAGGGTAGTTTTAACGCATGGAAAAAGGAAGGAAAAGAAACCGATTCCCTGAAATCTATTACTGCTGAAGAATTTAAAACAGTATTAAATGAAGAGGATATTCGTGTTGTAGATGTTAGAAAAGACGGAGAGTATTCCTCTGCTCATATCAATAATGCGCAACATATTTCTCTTGATTATATCAATGAACATCTTAATGAACTTCCAGAAGATATACCTTTTTATGTGCATTGTGCAGGTGGTTATCGTTCTGTTATTGCTGCTTCAATATGGAAAAGTAGAGGTATTCATAATATGATTGACATCGCAGGAGGATTTGGAGCCATAAAAAAAGTTGGGATTCCAGTCACGGACTTTGTGTGTCCATCAACACTGAAATAATTACTATTAAATTATAAAATACGAAAGCTTCTTTAAAAGGAAGCTTTTTTAGTTTGGTGAACTTCTATTTTCTATCTTTGCAATCATGAAATTTGAACTAAAAGGAAAAGATTTACAGAGCAGAGCAAGAGCAGGAGTTATGACTACTGATCATGGTGAGATTCAAACACCTATTTTTATGCCTGTAGGAACTGTTGCAACTGTGAAGGGAGTGCATCAGAGAGAATTAAAAGAAGAGGTTAATCCTGATATTATATTGGGAAATACCTATCATTTATTTTTACGACCAAAAACCGATATTCTAGAACAAGCAGGAGGAATTCATAAATTCATGAATTGGGATCGACCGATTTTAACGGATAGTGGAGGATACCAAGTATATTCTCTTTCAGGAAGAAGAAAGATAAAAGAAGAAGGTGTAAAGTTTAAAAGTCATATTGACGGATCATACCATATTTTTACGCCCGAAAATGTGATGGAAATTCAACGAAAAATTGGAGCGGATATCATCATGGCTTTTGATGAGTGTACACCGTATCCTTGTGATTATAATTACGCCAAGCGATCAATGCATATGACACATCGATGGTTAAAAAGATGTATAAGTCATCTAGAAAAAACACCTTTAAGTTATGATTATAATCAAACTTTTTTTCCAATTGTTCAAGGGAGTTGTTATAAAGATTTACGTAAGCAATCAGCAGAGTTTATTGCTTCAGTAGGAGCAGAAGGGAATGCAATAGGTGGATTGTCAGTAGGAGAGCCTGCAGAAGAAATGTATGCAATGACGGATGTAGTTACTGCAATATTACCTGAAGATAAACCACGTTATTTAATGGGAGTTGGAACACCAATTAATATCTTGGAAAATATTGCATTAGGAATTGACATGTTTGACTGTGTGATGCCTACAAGAAACGCAAGAAATGGGATGTTGTTTACAGCGTATGGAAGTATAAATATCAAAAATAAAAAATGGGAAAATGACTTTTCTGCCATTGATGAAATGGGAATTACTTATGTCGATACCTACTATTCTAAGGCATATTTGAGGCATTTATTTATAGCAAAAGAGTTATTGGGCAAGCAAATTGCTTCTATTCATAATCTTGGATTTTATGTATGGTTGACTCGTGAAGCAAGAAAACATATATTAGCAGGAGATTTTACCGAATGGAAAAACAAAATGTTAAAGCAAATGGATAATAGACTATAACTTGAAAATACTTGATAAATACATATTAAAAAAATATTTAGGATCTTTCTTTTTCGTCCTATTAATATTGGTTCCAGTAATTATTGCAGTTGATATTTCTGAAAAAATCGACAAATTTTTAAGACATGCTGATTTAACTGCCGAAATAATTATTAGGGATTATTATGTAAATTTTATTGTGAATATTGGAAATATGATATTGCCATTGGCATTGTTTATTTCTGTGCTTTTTTTCACATCTAGACTTGCAAGTGATACAGAGATTATTGCAATTAATTCTTCCAAAATTTCTTTTACAAGGTTTTTAAAACCCTATTTTATAGGAGCTACTATTGTGACTATATTGTCACTTCTCTTAAATCATTTTATTGTTCCTCAGAGTAGTAAAGTGTATACAGAATTTTCCAATACCTATATAAAAACGAAGAAGAAAGATCTTAATATGATTCAGAATATCAATCTTCAATTAAGTCCCAATGATTATATATACATAAGAAATTTCAACATGAAAAGTGAAGTAGGTTATGATTTTTCTTATGAGAGATACGATGGAATTAAATTGATTCAGAAATTGGCTTCAGATAAAATAAAGTTTACTAAAAATGATTCAGTATCAAGTTATAGACTTTCCGGTTATTATAAAAGAATATTGACACAGGAAAATGATATTATCAGTACCGGAAAACAAATGGATACTTTATTTAATTTTTTGCCAAAAGATTTACTGCATATAGAATCATTTGCCAAGGAAATGAAAACACCAGAATTAATGGATTATATTACTGTTTCTAAAGAACGTGGACGAGGAAACTTAAACACGTACTTGGTAGAATTATATAAGAGAACAAGTCTACCTATTTCATCTTATATACTAACTTTAATAGCAGTATGTTTAGGTTCAATTAAAAGAAGAGGTGGAATAGGAATGAACCTTGCGATAGGAATATCAATGATGTTTATTTATGTATTCTTAATGAAGATTGTTGAGGTTCTTGGAGCATCAGCAGATTCAAGCCCATTTATTATGGTCTGGATTCCCAACATTTTATTTGGAATAATTGGTATATATTTATTTAATCAAGCAAGAAAATAAATTTCTATGCACATGGAAAAATCAAGCCAAGGAATAGCGTATTTGAAAAATTATTTGCACCTTCATTTTTTAGTTTTGATTGCTGGATTCACAGCAATTCTTGGTGAATTGATATCTATAAAAGCAATAGCATTGGTCTGGTTTAGAATGCTGATCGCATTGATATTAATCGGATTATATATTCTTATTTCGAGAAAAAAAGTTAAAATTGACTTTAAGACATTTATACTATTGTCAATAGCTGGAATTATCATAGCACTTCATTGGATTACTTTTTTTGGTGCGATAGATGTGTCCAATGTTTCGATAACATTGGCAATGTTTTCTACAGGAGCATTTTTCGCTTCAATTATTGAGCCTATCGTTTTTAAAAGAAAAGTGATAGGGTATGAAATAGTACTTGGTATTATTGTAATTATTGGAGTTTTTATAGTAACTCAAAGTGAGATTAAATATCTTACTGGAATTATTTTAGGGATTGTATCTGCATTTTTATCTTCACTATTTGCAGTATTTAACGGAAAATTTTTAGAAAAAAATACACCTACAACAATTTCGTTTTATGAGTTTATAAGTGGTGTTTTTTTTGTGAGTGTTTATATATTTATCTTTGGTGAAGGATTTAACTCATCATTTTTTAGTTTGTCAGCTTTTGATTTCATGTATCTTTTTATTCTTGCTTCTATATGTACTGCTTATGCTTTTATCGCATCAGTGCATGTAATGAAATAT
Organism: uncultured Flavobacteriaceae bacterium; assembly: GCA_905479835.1. Classification (GTDB taxonomy): domain Bacteria; phylum Bacteroidota; class Bacteroidia; order Flavobacteriales; family Flavobacteriaceae; genus Urechidicola. Next base: position 616 of record CAJQNZ010000060.1, on the reverse strand, counting down.
ATAAGTCCATATTCAGTAGTTCTTGCATATAATTTGGAACCAGTATATGGAATAATATTGGCAATTATTTTATTTCCAAATGAAGAAAAAATGTCTCTAAATTTTTATTTAGGTGCTATAATTATTTTTTCAGCAGTTATTTTAAATGCTATTTTTAAAAACAAAAAACAGATTTCAAGCCGAATTCAAAAAAAGAAAATTTAAGGTTTTTTATACTGATAAGTTAGTATATTTGTTTTTCTATCCAAACATACAATAATGGAATATTTAGATTTTGAATTGCCTATAAAAGAGCTTGAAGATCAGTTAAAAAAATGTACTTTAATAGGAGAGGAAAGTGATGTTGATGTTTCTGAAACGTGTGAAAAACTTGAAAAAAAATTAGTTAAAACACGTAAAGAGATATATAAGAACTTGACTGCTTGGCAGCGTGTTCAGTTATCAAGGCACCCTAACCGTCCATACACTATGGATTATATTAATGCTATCACCAATGGATCATTTATGGAATTACATGGTGATCGTAATGTAAAGGACGATAAAGCAATGGTTGGAGGTCTCGGTAAAATTGGAGATCAAAGTTTTATGTTTATTGGTCAACAAAAAGGTTACAATA
>CAJQNZ010000059.1 GCA_905479835.1 uncultured Flavobacteriaceae bacterium | reverse complement strand
TTTGGTGGTGTAAAAGCTTCTGGAGTTGGAAGAGAAGGCGGTTTTGAAGCCTTACGTTTCTTTACCGAAGCAAAAAATATATGTATTAAATATAATTAAAGAACCAAGACGAAAGAGCCAAGAGCAAAGACAAAAAGTCTTGTTTCTTGTTTCTAGATTCTTACATCTATAAAATAAATGAACTTAGAAATAAATAATAAAAACGCCTTGGTTTGTGGGAGCACACAAGGAATCGGAAAAGCATCAGCAATTGGATTGGCTTCAGAAGGAGTGAATGTAACATTAGTTGCTCGTAACGAAGAAAAGTTGAAAGCAGTGCTTTTAGAATTGCCAAACAACAATCAGAATCACTCGTATATTGTGGCAGATTTTTCAAATCCACAAGATTTGAAAGAGAAAATAGAAGCGTCAAATTTGAATTTTCATATTTTGATTAATAACACAGGTGGTCCTGCAGGCGGTCCTGTGTTTAATGCGAAAATTGAAGAGTTTGAAAGCGCTTTTACACAACATCTAAAATGCAATCATGTGTTGGTGCAAGCAGTTGTTCCATTTATGAAAGCCGAATGTTTTGGTAGAATTATCAATGTGATTTCTACATCAGTAAAGCAACCATTAGATGGTTTGGGAGTTTCAAATACCATTCGTGGAGCTGTTGCAAGTTGGTCTAAAACATTGGCAAATGAGTTGGGGCAGTTTGGGATTACAGTAAACAATGTATTGCCAGGAGCAACAGGAACAGAACGCTTGAATGAAATTATCAACAACAAAGCTGCGAAAACAGGATTGTCTGTTGATGAAGTTTCACAGAATATGAAAAATGCTTCGCCGGCAAAACGTTTTGCAAAACCGGAAGAAATTGCAAATGCAGTAGTGTTTTTAGCAAGTGAAAAAGCAAGTTTCATCAACGGAATTAATGTTCCGGTTGATGGAGGTAGAACGAAATCATTATAAGAGACAAGAGACAAGAACTGGATGGTTGAATATTCTTGTTTGTTCTTGGGAAATTAAGAATCTCGCGTTAGGGATTGAAGCGACATCCTTTTTATAATAATAGAAACGTCATTACGAGTAAAACGAAGTAATCTCTCTCTAAAATTGAGATTGCCACAGAAAGAAAAAAACTTTCTTCGCAATGACAATAAAAAGATACAGCGAAAAGCCCGACCTTTAGGAAACGCACAAAAAAAAGATAAGTCATGAGTAAATTAGTATCGCCTTTGAATTTTAAAAAATGGATTGATGAAAACCGTCATTTACTAAAGCCGCCAGTTGGAAACAAATGTGTTTGGAACGACGGTGAATTTATTGTGATGGTTGTTGGAGGTCCAAATAATAGAAAAGATTATCACTATAATGAAACACCAGAATTTTTCTACCAAGTAGAAGGTGATATTGTGTTGAAAATTATTGATAAAGGAACTCCTAAAGATGTACATATCAAAGAAGGAGATATTTATTTATTACCTCCAAAAGTGCCACATTCTCCACAAAGAGGAGCAAACACTGTTGGATTGGTGATTGAATATAAAAGACCTGAAGGAATGCGTGATGCATTGTTATGGTTCTGCGAAAACTGTGTAACGAAATTGTACGAAGAAGACTTTACAGTGAAAAATATTGAAACTGATATGCCTAAAATATTTGATAAATATTATAACGATCAAGAAAAACGTAGTTGTCCAAATTGTGGTGAGGTTATGCAAGCACCAAAAAAAGTTCAGATAGATTAGTATGAAAAGAAAACTTCGCATAAACGGTCACTCGCATTTGTTGCCATATCCAGAGCAAATTCCTCAATTCATGAAAGAAAAGGAAATTTTTTGGGTTGATGATGAACGCAAGCATATGCTTCAAAAAGGATGGAAACGTCCAGTTACAGATTCTAGTTTTTTCTTAGATGAGAAACTAATTTGGATGGAAAAGAACAAGTTAGATCATGCCGTAGTTTTGAATTTATCTCAATTGTATGGAAATGGATTGCGATTGGAAGAGATGAAAAAAGCCTTGCGTTTTCAAAATGATTTTAATGCGAAAGTTCAGCATGATCATCCTTCAAAATTCACATGCGGATTTGTCGTGCATCCTGGATTTATTCAAGGTGCTCTTTGGGAAATGGAGCGTTGTGTAAAAGAATTGGGGTTAAAAGTTTTGTGCTTACCAACTCACTTTATGGACTCAATTGGTCAATGGCGTTGTGTATTTGATAAAGAGAATGACCCAATTTTCGAATTGGCAGATAAGTATAAGTTAGCCATCGAAATTCATCCGTATGATGGAGATAAAATGATAAAATTGGAAAATACTAATTGGCGTTTTCATTTAATATGGATGTTGGCGCAATGTGGTGATGCATATCATTTTTATACGTTGAATGGTATGCAAGAACGTTTTCCAAACATTCGTACGTGTTTCGCTCATGGCGGACAATTAGCACAAATGAATTTAGGAAGGCGAATTCAAGGTTTTGATGGCCGTCCAGATTTATTTGAAGGGAAAACACATCCTAGAAAAGCCGTAGGACATCCAAATATCTACTTTGATACGCTAGTTCATGATACAGATTCTTTAAAACTGATGATTGAACGACAAGGTTCCAATCAAGTGATTATGGGATTAGATGACCCATATCCGTTAGGTGAAATGGAAAGCGATGCGCAGTCTTCGTATCCTGGAAAATTATTGGATCTAGCAATCGAAAGAGATATTATCAATCAAACTCAGTATGATGAGATATGGGAAGACAATACATTGCGATGGTTGTTTGGTGATGATGAGACTGCCAAAAAAGATTTAGTTGATAAAATTTTAAAATAAAATTTATGAATTAATTTTTTGTGCTTTTGTTAAGATTTAATTATTAGTAATTTAACAAGAATCAAATCGAATAAAGATAGTTTTGTGACTTTAAAACAAACTATCTATGAAAATAAAACTACTACTTCTAAATCTAATCTTATTCCTATTTTGCTTTAAAAGTTTCGCTCAAGAAGAAGTTGCTCAACAAAAAAACGAACTTGAGCTTTCTACAGGTTATAATTTTGGTGCATTAAAAAACCTTGAATACGCTCCAGTTTCACGCTATGATTACAATGGCTTGATTTATAAGTTAATTTATAAGCGAGAAACTAGAAATCAAAACTTATTTGAAGTACAATTGGATCATTTAAGTTCAGAATTAAAAACTGATATAATTCCTGTATTAAATTTAGACTATTCTAAAACACGATTGAGTTTTTCTTATTTGAAAAAAAACTATTCTAAAAATAACTTTTCATTGTACTTGGGTTTGCACTCTCAAAGTAATGTTTCTATATATTCTAAGAATAGCAATTATAGATATTTAATTGATCAAGCATTTGGTATTGCAAGTCGGTTTTCATATCAAATTAATGAGAAGCACAGTTTTTCATCGAAATTAATAATTCCCATAGCTTCATTAAGGCTTTCGGATTCTGATGCATCTATATATTCGTTAAATCGTCATCAAAGTGTATTGTGGAATTCAGCCTATGAATATTCGCTTTCTGATCAGTTTGGCATGAAATTTAGTTATGATTTTAATTACGATAGATTGCAAATTTCAAATGCTTTTAGAGAACTTCAACATCAAGTAAGCCTTGGTATTAACTATAAATTTTAAGTTGATTATGAAACATATAATAACACTTTTTTTCGCTTTAATTTTTGCATCTTGTACTGATACTTTAATCGGAGATGAAGGAAGACAAGACGAAGATATTTATTTAAACTATCGAACAAAAACAGATTTAGAATTACCTTTTGAAGGAGATTGGCGAATATCTGCTGGAGGAAGAACACATCTAGAAGGTGCGCACCATTTTATCACACGAGGTTCAGGTCAAAGATATGCGTATGATATTTTTAAAGTAGTAGATGGAAACGGTAATTCTGGAAATGGTAGTGAAAATGAAGATAGTTATACTTTTGGAGCACGATTAAATGCTCCTGGTGATGGAGTCATAATAAGTTTAGAAAATGGTATTGAAGATAATCTCAGACCAGGAACTAAAAATATTCAACAAGGTTCTGCAGCAGGAAATTATATTATGATAGATCATTTAAATGGAGAGTATTCTTTATTGGCACATTTCAAAAAAGGCAGTATAATCGTCTCTGTTGGAGATGTTGTTATTCAAGGTCAAGAAATTGGAAAAGCAGGAAATAGTGGAAATTCTACGGGTCCACATTTACATTATCATTTACAAAACACACCAGATCTTCTAGATGGTATCGGACTTCCAGCACAATTTAAAAATTATTATGCTGATGATGTCTTTGTAGGAAATAGCGAACCAGTTCGAGATGAAATTGTAAGAAAAGATTAATGGAAAATTATAATATCGTTTATTATTATAAAAAAAACCTTCTGAATTTCAGAAGGTTTTTTGAATATATGATTATCAAATATTTATGAAAATAATTTTCCCATTTTTTCTTTTTCCTCTTCTGCTAGTTGAGCGTCAACTAGTATTCTTCCACTGTGCTCATCAGTAATGATTTTTTTACGATTCGCGATTTCAACTTGACGTTGTGGAGGAATTGTAAAGTAAGAACCTCCAGATGCACCCCTTTCAACAGGAACTACAGCCAATCCGTTATTTACATTCTCACGAATTCTTTTATAAGCATTGTATAAATGTTCTTCTATTAAATCACCAAATTCAGCAGATTTCTTCACAAGAAGTTTTTCTTCTTTTTCAGTTTCAGTCATAATATCATTAAGTTCTGCTTTTTTATGCTTAAGATGATCATTCTGTCTAGCAAGAACTTCTTTATTTTGATCTACAACTTCTTTCTTTTGTTCTATCTTTACCTTGTATTCTTTGATTCTTTTTTCAGCCAATTCAACTTCCAGTTCTTGATATTCAACTTCTTTGGTTAATGAATCAAATTCTCTATTGTTACGAACATTTTTTTGTTGTTCAGTATATTTTTTAGTTAATTCACCTGCTTCTTTAATTGAATTTTTCTTGTTTTTAATATCCATGTCAAAGTTTGCAATATCTTCTTCAAGATTAGAAATTCTAGTATTCAATCCGACAATTTCATCTTCTAAATCTTCAATTTCTAAAGGAAGTTCACCTCTTACATTTTGAATCTCATCAATTCTTGAGTCAATCAACTGTAGGTCATACAATGCTCTTAACTTATCTTCAACCGTTACTTCTTTTTTCTTTGCCATGTTTATTTATAATAAATTGGATTTGTATTTTTCTCTGATAAAACGATTGCAAAATTAGGAAATTTTTTTGTAAGTAACTCAACTAAAAGGTTTTTTGTGAACTGCTCACTTTCATAGTGACCAATATCTGCAATTATAAGTTTATTTTCAGCCTTATAAAACTCATGATATTTTATATCAGAAGTCACATAAACATCTGCATTAGAATTGATTGCGTTATCAATAGCAAAACTTCCTGAGCCTCCTAAAACAGCTACTTTTTTTATCTTATTTCCTAGTAATATTGAATGGCGGATACAGTCTGTATTCATACTTTTTTTTAAGAAATTTAAAAAATCGTGCTCCTCCATTTCATTTTCTAATTCTCCAATCATTCCAAGACCTATATGTTGATGTGAATTATCAATGGATACAATATCGTATGGAACTTCTTCATAAGGATGATTTTTAAGCAATGCCTTTAGTATTTCTTTTTCTAAATGTTTTTCAAAAACAACACTAATAAAGGTCTCTTTTTCTTGATGAAACTCTCCTTTTTTACCTACAGTAGGATTTGAGTCTTCATCTCCTTTATAAGTTCCTAGACCCTCAATATTAAAACTGCAATTGGAATAATTACCAATGTTTCCTGCATCAGCAGCAAATAGTGCTTTTCTCAGTGGTTCAGCATATGCAGTAGGAACATAAGTCGTTAATTTTTTAATTGTTTTTTTCTGAGGAATAAGTATTTTTAGATTTTTCAAACCTAATGTTTCACATATTTTTGCATTTACACCAACAAATGAATTGTCAAGAGCAGTATGAATGGCATAGATAGCAATGTCATTTTTTATGGCTTTTAAAACAGTTCGCTCAATATAATTTTTTCCATTTAATTTTTTCAATCCAGAAAAAACGATAGGATGAAAACTGATGATTAGATTGCAATTTTTATCAATAGCTTCATCAATAACATCTTCAAGAGTATCAAGAGTTGTAAGGACTCCAGTAACTTCAGAATTGTAATTTCCAACAAGTAAGCCTACATTGTCGAAATCTTCTGCATAAGTTAAGGGAGCAATTTCTTCTAAGTAATCAGTAATATCTTTAATTATCATTTTGGTATAGATTGAATTCCAAAGTTAAAGTTTTAGAATGAATAATAATAATTGTTTTGTATTTTCGCATGAATGAATAAAATTCGAAAAATATTACATCCTATTTCAGTTATTTATGGCCAAATAACAAAATTGAGAAATAAGATGTATGATACAGGAATTTTGAAATCCACGAAATTTGATATTCCAGTAATTGTTGTTGGTAATTTAAGTGTTGGAGGAACAGGAAAAACCCCACAAATTGAATATTTAATTAACTTATTAAAACCCAATTATAAAGTTGCCGTTTTAAGTCGAGGATATAAGCGTAAATCTACAGGTTTTAAAATAGCTGACAATTATTCAACTTCTGAAACGATAGGTGATGAGCCTTTTCAATATTATAAAAAATTCAAGAACATTATTGTATGTGTGGATGCAGACCGAGTGAATGCAATTCATCGATTAAAAGAACTTGAGACTCCACCTGAAATAATTTTACTAGATGATGCATTTCAGCATAGAAAAGTTCAAGGAGGACTTACAATTTTATTGACACCTTATAACGATTTATATGTTGATGATAAAATGCTTCCTTCGGGAAACCTTAGAGAAAAAAAAGAAGGAGCAGAGAGAGCGCAAATTATTATTGTTACCAAGTGTCCAGATAATGTTACAGAAAAAGAACAGCATGCTATTGCCAATAGATTACATCCTACTTTATATCAAACAGTATTTTTTTCTAAAATAAATTATTCAGAATCAATTATTAAGAAAGAAAAAGTGATTTTTTTTAACGAATTAAAAGAATATAAAATATTGTTGCTTACAGGAATTGCAAACCCTAAGCCATTGGTTGAGTACTTAGAAGAAAATAATATTAATTTTAAGCATGTAAAGTATCCAGATCATCATGATTTTTCATCAAATGATATCCGTACTATTAAATCTGATTTTGAAAAGATAAAAGCCGATAAGAAATTAATTTTAACAACAGAAAAAGATTATGTTCGATTGAATCATAAGATTGATACTTGCTATCTGGGAATCAAAGTAAGTTTTGTAAGTAATGGAAAAGATTTTGATCAATTAATACATAATTATGTGGGATAAAGTACAATCTACTGTCATTTTTTTGCAAAAGAAAGGCTTTGCAATTCCTGATTATGGAATAATACTTGGAACTGGTCTTGGAAGTTTTACTAAAAAAATACATTCCATTGTGACCTTGCCTTTCAATGAAATTCCAAATTTTCCTGTTTCAACTGTTGAAGGACATAAAGGTGAATTAATTTATGGCGAAGTTGAAGGTAAAAGAGTAATTGCCATGAGTGGACGCTTTCACTATTATGAAGGGTATTCGATGGATGAAGTGATTTTTCCTATTCGTGTGATGAAAATTCTTGGTGCTCAAAAATTAATTGTTTCTAATGCTTCAGGTGGTGTTAATCCTGTTTTTAAAGTTGGAGATATTATGCTTATCAGTGATCATATAAATATGATTCCTGAGCATCCATTGAGAGGTGAAAATGATATAAGATTTGGACCTCGATTTGTTGATATGCACGAGCCATATAATCTTGGTATGATCCAAATAATGGAGCAAATAGCGCTTAAAAATAAAATTTTTATTCGTAAGGGAATTTATTTAGCTTTGCAAGGACCTACTTTTGAAACACCAGCAGAATATAAAATGGTTAAATTGATAGGTGCAGATGCAGTAGGAATGTCCACAGTACCTGAAATTATAGTTGCTAAACATATGGATATGCAATGTCTAGGGCTTTCTGTTATTACGGATCTTGGTGTTGATGGAATTATAGAAGAAGTATCTCATGAAGCTGTGCAAGTAGTTGCAAAAAAATCAGAGAAACTAGTTGCTAAATTAATTCAACAATTTATTTCTGTTTATTAACGTTATAAAATGGCATTGTTTTTGGATAAAAAGTTATTTGATATAAAAAAAATGAAAAAAATATTTTTACTTTTATTATTGGTTATTGGATTTTCAATATCAATGAATTCTCAATCTAAGTTGAATTGGGAAAACAGTTATGATAAGGCTATTAAAAAAGCAAAAAAGGAAAAAAAACCTATTTTAGTATTTTTTACTGGCTCTGATTGGTGTGGTCCTTGTAAGATGTTGAAGGCAGATTTTTTTAAGACCAAGCGTTTTCAAAAAATTGCCGATGATTATTTTATCTTATATGAAGCTGATTTTCCAAAAAGAAAAGGTAACCTATCGGAAGAGAAAAGGAAAAAAAATTATTGGTTAGGAGGAATGTATGATGTGAATTCATACCCTACGATTGTAATAATTGATGCCAATGGAAAAGAGATTGCGCGGAAGAAAAGTTATAATTTGATGCGAGACTCTAGTTATCACTTTCGATTTTTAAAAGAAGTATTAGAAAAACAAGATATTTAGATTTTATTCTATTTAACTACCTAGCCAAGTCTTTGAGACTTGGTTTTTTTTATTTGATTAATTTTTTCTTTAATAGATAATATATCAATTACAACTAACAAAGTAAATATTAATCGCCTCCTTACTTTTATTTCATGACTTTTTATGATTTTAGAAGTATACAACTTGAAAAATTCATCTTGTGTCATTCTTGAGAGATGATTGGTTTAAATTGGTTTATTACTATAGATAAGATGGTTTTAGGGACTATATCTTATCTATAATCTATAATTATAGATCGTTATAGTTTAGATTAAATATAGATATATAATTGAATATTTAAACAAAAAAAACCGAGTCATTGACTCGGTTTTTAAATATATAATTTAGAATATATTATTGATTAATAACTCTAAAAGTAGTTCTTCTGTTTCTTGCATGTTCAGCTTGAGAACAAGATACACCATCAGAACATCTATTTAATAATTTGTTTTCTCCAAATCCATTAGCAACTAATTGTCCTGCAGGAATTCCTTTTGAGATTAAATAAGATTTTACTGATTGAGCTCTTCTTTCAGATAATGCTTGATTGCTAGAAGCAGAACCTCTTGAATCTGTATGTGAAGCTAATTCAACAGATACACCGTCTTTTAAAACTGGTAATAAACGAGAGTCTATGATTTGCTTCGCAGCTGTTGTTAATGTTGAACTTCCAGTATTCCAGTTGATAGGAAGTGGGTTGTTTACAGTAAGTGAACAATCAACTTCTTTCCAAGTAGTTAATCCACCTTTAGAAACTAATACTTCTTTAGTAACTGTCTGGTATTGAGCAGCAACAGCAGTTTCAGTTTCATAAGAATCTTTTACTAATACTGTTTTAGTGATATTAGAGTATTCAGCTGGGATATCAACTATTCTTGTAGAAGGAGGAGTTACCATTACAGTTTTCTTAACAGTCTTAGTCTCTGCAGGAATAGCTACTATTCTAGAAGATTCTGGAGTGATAACAGTTTTAGTAATCTCTCTAGTTTCTTGAGGAATATCAATTACTCTTGTAGAAGGAGGAGTTACCATTACAGTTTTCTTGTATGTCTTGTTAACTGCAGGAATTGCAATTTGACGAGTTGTAGGAGGTGTCACCATTACAGTTTTCTTAACGACAGTTGTTTTTTGAGCAATATCGTTTTGTCTTGTAGTTGGAGGAGTTGCTACTACTACTTTTTTATAAGTTGCATCACCACAATTTTTTCCGTCAGAATTTCCTGTACAATCAGGAGTTCTTTGAGTTGCAGCATCACTAGCAAGTAATGTTTTAGAAACAGTCTGGTATTGAGCTGGAATTTCTTTAAAACACCAGTATCTACAATCATTAGGATCATCTGAAGTACAGTCAGGAGCAACTTCACTCATTTGCCATTCAGCAGATGCAGCTTTAGTTTCAATAACTTCACTATCAGAAGTGAAAGATGCAGGAACTACTCTTAAAGAAGACCCATAATCTCTCTGGTGGTATGTGATTGTTTCACTTCCATAAGTTCCAGGTATAACTGAAAGACTATAACTAGGCTCTTTTGTTACTACTACAACTTCTTGAGTTTCGTATACAGCAGGAACCATTTCAAGTCTGTAACTTGCTGGTTGAATTTCCATAACTACATCACGAGTTTCGTAAACAGCAGGAACCATTTCTAAACGTTGGCTTGCTTCTTTAGTAACAACTGTTTCAGTAGATGTTGAAGTAGAAGAAGATATTTTTTCAAGTCTTTGACTTGCTTCTCTTACTGTAACAACTACATCACGAGTTTCGTAAACCGCTGGTACAACTTCTAATCTTTGACTTGCTTCTTTTACAAGTACACTCTCAGTCTCTGTTTTAAATTCAGCTGGATGCGTAGAGATTTTCTTGTAAGCTGGAGCAACTTGAATGGTAACTTCTTCGTTTTTCCATACTTTAGGAGTTTTACAACGCACGTAACATTTTCCTGGTTCAGGGTTGTCTGGTAAATCCTGAGCAGACACTGTAAATGCAAATGCCAAAAAGGCGCATGACAATAATAGTTTTTTCATTTTTTTTAATTTAAATTATGTAATTAAGTTGAGTTTAATGTGCATTATAAATTTTGTACACATCTTTTAGACACATTAATAAATTTAAAGTCACATATCAATGTGAATATTTTATATAAAAATTATAAATACCATACAAAGATACTCATTTTGTTAAAGAAAACTTAAATTTTTGTTAAGAAAATTTAGGGGTTTTGATACAATGTTTTGATTATTCCATCTGAAAGACCTATTTTAGGAACATAAATCTTACTAGAATTACTCCATTTCATTGCGTTTAAGTAAATTTTTGAAGCAGGAATAATTACATCAGCACGATCTGGATTTAATCCCAGTTCTGAAACCCGTTCTTCATAACTTAATTGTTTTAAAAATTTATAATGCGCATTTAAATAAATTAAAGAGAGTGATTTTCCTGGTATTTTTCCAGACATTTTATAAATTTTATTAATATTTCCTCCAGAACCAATAAGTGAAAGCCGCTTTAAATTTGAGGTGTTTTTTTTAATCCATTTCTCCATAGATTTCCACTTTTCTTTATTTTCTGGAGATTTATTAAGCAACCTTACTGTTCCTAGTTTGAAAGATTTAGAATTAATAATTATACCATTTGAGAAAACGGTACACTCTGTACTTCCTCCTCCTACATCTACATATAAATATGAGTTATTTGGGTTTATGAGTTCTCTTAAATCTGTAGAAAAAATAATTTCAGCTTCTGTTTTCCCATCAATTAAATCAATTTTAACTGCTGTTTTCTCTAAGATTTCGTCTGCAATTTCAATTCCATTTGAAGCTTCTCTCATTGCTGAGGTTGCACAGGCTCGATATTTTTCTACTTTATGAACTCTCATCAACAATTTAAATGCGTTCATTGCATCAATCATTCGTTCTTTATTGGTGTCAGATATTTTCCCATTAATAAAAGTATCTGCTCCTAGACGAATAGGTACTCGTACAAGTGCGGATTTTTTAAATTGAGTTTCTTCTCCTTTTTGAGTAATTATATTGGTAATTAATAGTCTGATTGCATTTGAACCAATATCTATTGCGCCAAATTTACGTATTTTCAAATTGAGCTATATTTAATAGTTTGATTTATATTGACTAGGAAATTTAGTTAAAATAGTTTTTCCTTTCTTTATTCCTTTCCAATGTTTAATGTCAAATTGAATTCCTACAATACCACAAGTGGGAACGTTTTGGATAAATTTATTACCATAACTATTTACAAAATCATTTATTCCATGATTATGACTAAAAATAATAGCCGAATCAAATCCATCGTCCAATGCTTTTATAATTTTTATCAAATATCCATCGCTAAAACTATATAGAGATTTGTTTATTTTTAAATTAGACAAAGGATATTTAAAGTGATTACAGAAAATCACACTTGTATGTAATGCTCTATTGGCACTACTAGAAAGAAACACATCTGGACGAATTATTTCTTCTTCTAGTAATTTTGACATTAAATAAGCATCTTTTACTCCTCTTTTCTTTAAAGGTCGATCTATATCTTCTATTCCTTCATATTCCCATGAAGATTTAGCATGCCTTACAATATAAAGTGTTTTCATAATCTTTAAAATACAATTTCAAATATAAAAAAAATTATGGAGCTATTCGTTCAATTTTCCAATCAATATTTTCTTCTAAAGTATACCGTATTCTATCATGCATCCTGTTAGGTCTTCCTTGCCAGAATTCTATAGAAATAGGTTTTACTAGATATCCTCCCCAATGATCTGGACGTGGAATTTCTTTTTCCTTGTATTTTTCTTCAAATGTTTTTAATTTTTCATCAAGAACTTCACGAGAAGCAACAACCTTACTCTGGTCAGAAGCCCAGGCACCAAGTTTAGAACCGTCAGGACGAGACTCGAAATATCCATCTGATATATTTTCTGAAATTTTTTCAGCGATTCCTTTTATAATTATCTGACGTTCTAATGTGTGCCAGAAGAATGACAAACAAATATTAGGATTTTCAGCAATTGCCTTTCCTTTTTCAGAATTATAATTGGTGTAAAAAATAAAGCCTTCCCATGTAAATTTCTTCATAAGTACAACACGACTTTTCGGAAAGCCATCAATTCCCATGGTTGCAATAGTCATCGCGTTGGACTCCAGATTAGAATTGCTTTCTTCTATTTCATAAAACCATTTTTTAAACAATTCCATAGGATTCTTCGGAATCATAGATTCCAAAAGTTCACTTTTTTGATAGGATTTTCGATAATTGCTTAAGTCTTTTTCCATGTATGTATTTAAAGTAACAAAAATACGGTTTGTTTTGGAATTTAGATTGAAGATGTCCTAATTTTGACATTGCTGGAAATCAAATATTTATTTATGTTTAAAATTATAAACTTTTAATAGTTTGAAATTAAGTATATTTGAAATATTGAATTAGTTATTAATTCAACTCAATTATTTTATTAAATTTTAGGTGTTGAATTTGTAAATTTAATAAGCAAAAAAAGCGATTATTTTGAATTATATTGACAATATGGCTAAAACACTTTTGACAGTAAAAGATTTAATTACAACTCTTTATGAAGAAGAAAGCGCTGCATATAATCATATAATTCGTTCTGTAAAATTTAAAGCAGCTACTTTTGAGAAATACACTTCATGGTCTGAAGAATGTTATACTCGAAATTGTATTGTCGATAATGAAAAATTTGAATTAATATTAATCTGTTGGTGTGCTGGTCATCAGACACCAATCCATGACCATGGAGGAGAAGAATGTTGGGTAAAAGTGATTGAAGGAGAATTCAAAGAAACCATTTACAAGCAAAATGGAAATAAGGAACTCAATATTGTTAAATCTTTTATTTCAAAATCCAATGATGTTACTTATATGAAAGATTTTATGGGATTTCATAAATTAGAAAGCCTATCTAATAAAAGAAGCATGTCACTTCACTTGTACGCGAAACCTATCCGTAAATGCAATGTTTTTAATGAAGCTTCCAACGCTTTTGAAAGTAAGGACTTGTATTATGACACGACCTTATAAATTAGGAAAAAAATAAAAAAGTATAAAGTATGACTGCTATAAATAAAGATTTAGTTTTATTCAATGAACTTGTTGAAGTTTTGATTGCTGAAGAGTTTGAAAATCCTGTTGCAGAGAGGATAGATTCGAATAAATTGTATGACTCCATTGATCTTTCATTAAATGATGATGGAATGATTGATGATGAATTTAAATCTTTACTTAGTAATGTATTGGTTTCCACTCCAAAAACAGCAACCAACTTATTTTTCAATCAACTTTTCGGTGGAAGACAGAGCAAAGCAATCTTAGGAGATTTACTTGCTGTTATGCTGAATAATAGTATGTATACCTATAAAGTTGCAGGTCCTCAAGTCGGAATTGAGCAAGAGATTATAAGTCAATCGTGTAATTTAATTGGATATGGTGCTAAAAGTAATGGTACGTTTCCAACAGGTGGTTCTATGAGTAATTATATGGCTTTGGTGATGGCACGAGATGCTAAAGATCCTATGTGTAGGTTAAATGGAATGTCAAAACCATTGATTGTTTATACTTCGAAAGAATCTCATTATTCGAATTCTAAAAACGCAAGTTTTGCAGGAATCGGAAGAAACAATATTCGTTATATAAAAACTGATTCTAAAGGGATGATGATTCCTGAACAATTAGAAGAACAAATCATCGAAGATTTAAAAAATGGCGGAATCCCAACCTATTTAAATGCTACTGCAGGGACAACTGTTTTAGGCGCATTTGATCCCATTGATAAGATTGCTGATATCACCGAAAAGTATGCTATTTGGCTTCATGTAGATGGAGCGTATTGCGGAAGTGTAATTTTTAGTGAGAAATACAAGCATCTTTTAAAAGGAGTTGAAAGGTCTAATTCTTTCAGTTACAATGCACACAAAATGCTTGGAACACCATTGACCTGTTCTATCATTTTAGTGAATGATAAAAAACAATTGCATGAATCTTTTAGTAATGATGCAGATTATTTATATCAGACAGATGGAGACGATTTCAATCTAGGAAAAACTTCTTTTCAATGTGGAAGAAGAAATGATGCGTTGAAATTCTGGACTCTTTGGAAGTCTGTAGGAAAAAATGGCTTAGAGCACATTGTGGATAAGCAATTTAATTTGGCTACTATTGCTTTAGATTATATTCGAAGCAATCCAGATTATACTTTGTACAGTTTCGATGATTCAATTTCAGTATGTTTTAATTACAAGAATATTGATCCTACAACGCTTTGTAATGCATTATATGAGCATCAAGTTACGGTTGTAGGATTTGGGTCCTTTAAAGAAGATACATTTATTAGATTGGTGACTATCAATGCTAATAATGAAAAGGAGGATATTTTAAATTTCTTTAAAGTGCTTGAAGAATTTGTTGCAAAAACTCCAGAATTAAGAAAAGTAAAGGAAGTAATTGAGTTATAACCATAAAATAGGAAGTTTTAAGAACTTTATTCATAGTCGTTGTATAAATCTAACTCTTCTTTTATTTTAATACTCCATTGTTTATTTTTCTCTTTGTCTAGACCATGTCTTGTTTCTGAATCATAAAGTTTTTGATAGGTCCTGGATTCTTCCCAAAACAAATTATAACATTCAATGTATGATGAAAATTGTGTGACTTGATTTAATTGTAATTCTTTAAAATATTTTCTCATTTTTCTGGCAAAAATTTCGGCAATATCAAAATGTAGTTGCTCGTGATTTAATAAATCAATATCGTCTTTGATATACCATGAGTGGTATTTGTAAAAATTTACAACAACATTTAGGGTTTCATAATTTTGAATATTATTATTTTCATCAACCATCACTTCGGATGGTATTACTTCAATTTTATAACTCGTCATTGCATATCCAAAAACATTTTCATCTGCAACTCCTAAAAAATCAGACCAAATTAATTTTTTATTAGTTTCCCATTTTATGATTGAATCGTTGGCGATTATTTGTTCTTGTCCAAAAGACAGTATCGGATAACAAATTAAAAATAATAATAAAGGAAGTTTCATGAGTTCAATTATTTTTTCTCACGTATCAACCACAATCCGATAAAAGTAATCAAACCGTTTAAGGGTAGTATTTCCCAACCAAATTGGTAAGCGCCTATCATGCTTTCAGGTAATTCGGTAATTGCATAAGTAAGTGTAATTGAAAGAAGGCCAACAATCCAAGCATACTTATCTTTGATTGTGTAGTTGGATAAAATCCCAAATGCAAAGAGTCCTAATAGAGGTCCGTAGGTAAAATTTGCAAATGTAAAAAGGTTGTTCACAACGCTCCCTTCAAGTTTATTAAATAAAATCACGACTATTATAAGTGTTAGAGAAACTCCGATATGTACTTTTTTACGTAATGGTTTTTGATCTTTTTTTGGTCTATTTTCTATACCAAGAAAATCAACAGAAAACGAAGTGGTTAAGGATGTCAATGCGGAATCTGCACTTGAATAAGCTGCAGCAATCAATCCAATGATGAATGTTACTGCAAGTCCTGTTCCTAAGTTTTGATTCATCGCAATCTCAGGAAATAATAAATCTGTTCGCGTTTTTCCATCAATTTCTGGAATACTAATCCCCAATTTTTCTGAATAGATAAATAATAAGGCTCCAAGTGATAAAAACACAAAGTTTACACTCACCAATAATGTTGCCATTGTAAACATGTTTTTCTGTGCGTCTTTTTGATCTTTACAGGTTAAGTTTTTCTGCATCATATCTTGATCCAGTCCTGTCATAGCAATAGCAATAAAAATTCCACCAATAAAATATTTCCAGAAATAGATTTTAGAATTAGGATCGTCAAAAAAGAAGATTTGCCCTTTTTCTGCAAATTCATTGGAACTTAAAAAATCCATATATGTCCAGTCCAATTTTTGATTGATTAAATAAATCGCAACTCCGACAGCAGTCAGCATTGCTAATGTCTGCAAGGTATCTGTCCATACAATCGTTTTAATTCCACCTCTGAAAGTATACACCCATATCAATAAAATTGAAATCACAACGGTTGCCCAAAACGGAATACCTATTTGTTCAAAAACAATGTATTGCATTGCAATTGCAACTAAAAAAAGACGGAAAGATGCACCAGTAACTCTAGAAAGTAAAAAGAAAAATGCACCAGTTTTATAACTTATTTTTCCAAATCGTTGTTCGAGATATTGGTAAATTGATGTGACATTGAGGCGGTAATAAAGAGGAAGTAAAACAAATAGAATTATGAGATAGCCTACAAAAAAACCAAATACACCTTGCATATATGCAAATTGCTGTCCACCTATTAATCCAGGAACTGAGATAAAAGTTACTCCAGAAAGAGAGGCTCCTATCATTCCAAATGCTACGATATACCATGGAGATTGTTTATTGGCCTTGAAAAAAGTATCATTAGAATCATTCTTCCCTGTAAAAAATGAGATTAATAGTAAAATTCCAAAATATCCTGCAATTAATAATAAAATGTGTGAAGGTTTCATTGTTAGTTAAGAATGTTTAATTACGAATTACGAATATATGTTTTTCTGTCTTCTTTTTAGTATTTCGTAATTCATAATTCGTAAATTTGTTTCCGATGAATTTTTCTTCTAAACTTTTGGAAAATGCCGTAAATGAAGTTTCTCAACTTCCAGGAATCGGAAAGCGTACCGCTTTAAGATTGGTATTGCATTTATTGAAACGTCCCAAAAGTCAAACACAGCATTTAACACAGGCATTGAATTCAATGGTTGAAGATATTAAATTGTGTAAGCAATGTCATAATATTTCTGATGTAGAGGTATGTGAGATTTGTTCAAGTCACAATAGAAATCAAGAGATTGTATGTGTTGTTGAAGACGTGAGAGATGTAATGGCAATTGAAAGTACAGCGCAATTTAAGGGGCTGTATCATGTGCTAGGTGGTAAAATTTCACCAATTGAAGGTGTAGGTCCGCAGAACTTGACAATTAATAGTCTGATTGAAAAAGTAAAATCTGGAACTGTGAAAGAAGTGATTTTTGCACTTAGTTCAACGATGGAAGGTGATACAACCAACTTCTATATTTTTAAACAATTAGAAAAATTCAAAGTAGCAACATCAACCATTGCTCGAGGAATATCAGTCGGAGATGAATTGGAATATGCTGATGAAATAACTCTTGGAAGGAGTATTATCAATCGTATTCCTTTTGAAAATTCATTACAGAGTTAGATTAATTATTTTTTTTTCTTATTCTTTTATACAATCGAATCCCAAACATTAGTAAGAAAGAAAATAATACGATTCCTACTACTCCCCATATCCAGTTAATGGCGTTTTTTAATACGACTAAAAATACGATAGAGAACAGAATGATTGTTGCGACTTCATTCCATATTCTTAATTTAAAAGAACTGTATGTAACGATGTCGTTCTGAAGTTGGATAAATATTTTATGACAGATTCCATGATAAATATATAGAACCAATACGAAAGTTAATTTCACGTGCATCCAAGGCATTTCTAGATATGCAGGATTTTCATATAACAAGTAAAATGCAAAACCACTTGCCAATATTGCTGAAGGCCAAGTGATAATATACCACAGCCGATAACTCATTAATTTAAATTGTTTTTGCAAAATTTCTTTTTCTGGTGATTCTTTTTTTTCTGCCTCAGTATGATAGATAAACAACCTTACTATGTAGAAAAGGCCTGAAAACCAAGTGATTACGAAAATTATATGTAATGCTTTTATGTATAAAAAATCCATTTGTTTAGTATAAGATTAAAAGATTGAAAAAGTCATGCTTCAAAATTTATTTACCGTTTGTCACTTCGAATGACTTTTAGTTCATTGAGCGGAGTACATAGAAATAAACAAAAAAGTGTACCGAGAAACGATTATAAAATTTGTTTCTTGGAGCGTTCTATTTACATTACCATATTACAATCCTATATCACTATCTTTGTGCCATTTTTTAATCCATGATACCATAACATTTACCCAATCATCATTGTCGTTCATACATGGAACATGCATATATTTTTCTCCACCTGCTTCTTCAAACTGTTCTTTGCCTTCCATTGCAATTTCCTCTAGTGTTTCTAGGCAATCAGAAACAAATGCTGGAGTAATTACTGCTAAATTTTTAATACCTTCTTTGGCTAGTCTTTCGAACTCAAAATCAGTATATGGTTTCAGCCAAGGGTCTTTTAACAATCGTGATTGAAATGAATTGCTATAGTTTCCTTCTTTTAAATTTAGATATTTAGCAATTCCTTTGGTCGTTTCAAAACATTGATGTCTGTAACATGTATGATGCGCAACAGAATTTCGATCACAGCAAGATCCATCAATCTTACAATGATTATTTGTAGGATCAGATTTTCTTATATGACGTTCAGGAATTCCATGATAGGAAAATAAAATATGGTCATAGTTAAACGCTTTTAAGTGATTGGCAATATTATCACCCATCGCTTTGATATAATCTGGTCTATTGTAAAATGGAGGTAATACATCTAATTTTATTTCCGTATGTTTTTCAGCCAAAATTTGTTCTGCTTTTACGACTACACTTTCGTAAGAAGACATTGCATAATGTGGATATAATGGCGCTAGAAATATATTTGTAACACCTTTGTTTACAAGTTCTTGAATCCCTTTTTCCATACTCATAGATCCATAGCGCATTGCAAGTACGATAGGAATGTCGAGTTTGTCAATTATTTTTTTGGTAAACCTTTCTGAGATAACCACTAACGGCGAACCTTCTTTCCACCAGATTTTTTTATAAGCTGCTCCAGATTTTTTTGGGCGTACTTGTAAAATAATTCCTTTAATGAGTAACCAACGTTTCCAATATGGAATATCAATTACCCTTTCATCCATTAAAAATTCACCTAAATACCTTCTTACATCTTTCGTTTCAGTAGTATCAGGTGACCCTAGATTGTTAAGTAAAACTCCTTTCATTTATTTTATTGTTTTTTAAAGGTCGCATGTTGTTCGTTATTTATAATTCAAGAGTATTATAAAGATTTCGACATGCTCGTCTCATGTGTTTGTTTTTATTGTTTTTAAAGTTCATCTGTTGTTCGCTATTTATAACTCAAGAGTATTATAAAGATTTCAACATGCTCGTTTCATGTGTTTAATTATTTATTTCTTGTTTGGTAAATTGTTTTGGAGTTATTCCAAATTTCTTTTTAAAAGCCACAATAAAATGGCTAGAAGTACTATATCCTACTTGAGTCGCTACTTCATTTACATTGTTTCCATCTATTGCTAATAGTTTTTTAGCATGTTCCATTTTATAATGAAGTAAAAAAGTAAATACCGGCATTCCATACAACTCTTTAAATCCCATTTTTAATTTTTTTATATTAAGGCCTACAATTTTTGAAAGTTCTTCAAGAGTAGGAGGGAAAGCCATTTGTTCAATAATGATATCTTTAGCATGTTTTATTTGAGAAACAATTTCTTCATTTGCCATAAAAGGGCATTGTTCAGAATTATTTTCATCAGAAATATTGAAGTATAAACTTAACAATTCATAAACTTTTCCTTTAACATATAAAGACTTTAATGACTTATTCATTTTTTGTTTGAATAATTGATGCAATATTACTTTTACAGATGGATTAGTTGGTTTTTTTTCAATAATAGGTTTGCCCATTTTAATATTTTCAAAATTGAAAAAATAATTTTCTTCTGCAGAAAATAAGGAATGAAAATGCTGTAAAGGGATTAATATTATTGATAATTCTGTATTAGGTTTTAATTGATAAAGTAAATTGGAAGGAACATCTTTAAAGTAAATAAAACTTGATTCATCACTAGTTAAATCGATCTTGCAATGTTCCATGTTAAAGGATGCCGAACATTCACCATTTTGACAAAAATATAATTGAATATAATTGTGATGTAATTGTAAAAAATATTTTTCGTCTTTAAGTGTTTCGTTTTTGACATTCAACACTTTAAATCTATCTTTTTCCTCGTGAAAAATTTCAGGACTTTTGTCGTTGTTTTTTTGTTCTATTAGATGAAACTGCATAACGATATTTTATATATTTCTTTTGCAAAAATACTATATTTATAGACTATTGTTTTACTTTTTACATTATATATTTTTATGATAAATGTCATGTTTTTAGGCTATTGAATACTCTAATTCTTATTGATTTAATTGATAGTTAGCAAGTTACGGTGTTATTTAAATTCATTATAAATTAATAGCAGTAACTCATATCGACATTATTAGTCCTTGTGGCGATGTTTTTATGATTTAAGGAATAGTACTTTTGACGATATTATTTGAAAATCATTTATGAATTTGAAAAATTCATCACACATATTATATAACGTAGGTCTGAGTTACAAAAAGGCTGATGTAAATACCCGTAGTAGATTCAGTATTTCAAAGGAGAATCAGGTCCAACTTTTAATTGAGGCAAAGTCAATTGGTATAAAGGGTATTTTTGTTTTGTCAACTTGTAATCGAACTGAAGTAATGGGTCTTGTAAGTGATTCAAATCAATTGATACATTTATTGTGTAAGTATTCAGGAGAGAACGTTGAAGACTTTGTAAAAGTTGCAAATATCTTTCAAGGTGATGAAGCAATTGAACATTTATTTCGGACTGCAACAGGATTAGAAAGTCAGATATTAGGAGATTATGAAATTGTAGCTCAACTTAAAAAAGCATTTAAACAGGCTAAGAAAAACAATTCTATGAATTCTTATATGGAGCGTCTTTCAAATTTGGTTCTTCAAGCAAGTAAAGATGTTAAGAATACAACTAAATTTAGTTCAGGAGTAACTTCAGTAGCATATGTTGCAACTCAATATGCTCAGAATCATGTTGAAAATTTTAATGACAAGAAGGTTTTGGTTCTTGGTCTTGGAGATATAGGGAAGAATACATGTAAAAATCTACTTGAGTATACCAATAACAACCATATAAAAGTTATTAATAGAACAATTGATCGGACTGAAAAATTCATAAATAATACTAGAGTTGAGATATTGCCTTTTGATAAGATGAAAGAAGCTGTTTCTAAAACGGATGTACTGATTGTTTCTACAAGTGCAGAAAATCCGATAGTAAGTAAAGAGCATTTGACAGGAAATAAAAAAATTCTAATTTTGGATTTATCAATTCCTAAAAATGTAAACTCAGATGTGGCATCGTTGCCTCAGGTTACATTGGTTGATGTTGATATTTTATCCAAAGAAACAGATAGGACACTAGAAGTAAGAAAGAAAGAGATAAGTAAAGTCGAAGAAATTTTAAAGAAACATAAAAGTGAGTTTTATGATTGGTTAAGTCATAGAAAACATATTCCTGCGATTAATGCCTTAAAAAAATCATTGCAATCTATTCAGAATGATGGGATAGATTATCATAAAAAGAAAATTAATGGGTTTGATGCTGAACAAGCAGAAATCATCTCTACACATTTAATACAAAAAATCACAACCCAATTTGCAAAGCACTTAAAGCACGATACTGTATCTGCAAATCAGACTATTGATGTCTTGCAAAAAGTGTTTAATATC
>CAJQNZ010000058.1 GCA_905479835.1 uncultured Flavobacteriaceae bacterium | reverse complement strand
ATAAAATCGTTACTAAAATTATCAAAACAGACTTGGTAATAAGAGATTCAACACGATAAAACTTTACTCGTCGTTAAAAGAAACAGTACTTTGACGCACTCTATTTACTTGCAATTTTGTAACGTCAGGTCTAGAATAATGACCAACACAATCAAAGTTTTGACGTTCTTCTAAAACTCGATTAAAATCCAATGTTTCTATAATCAAACCTTCACTGTTTACAACTGGTTCAACCAACCATTCACCATCAGGAGAGGCTATACAAGAACCTCCATTTGCTAGAACATCAGGAGCATTTTTAATAATTTTATCATAATGTGGAACA
This sequence comes from uncultured Flavobacteriaceae bacterium, assembly GCA_905479835.1. Classification (GTDB taxonomy): domain Bacteria; phylum Bacteroidota; class Bacteroidia; order Flavobacteriales; family Flavobacteriaceae; genus Urechidicola. The sequence goes on along the minus strand of CAJQNZ010000058.1, from coordinate 24,672 downwards.
TTTTTTGGGAAATCAGTTTTTGACATTAAACTAGAAACTGAAATCACAAAAGAACGTGATTCTCTAGCAATAAATCGTGTAATATCTTTCGTATTATGATCACTTCCAGGCCATACTGCAATATGTAAATTTTCTCCCAATCCATAGAGAGCTGTTCTAGGCAATGGCATCCAATTTTCCCAACAATTTAAACCACCAACTGTAAATTCTTTCAACGGATGTACTTGCAATCCATTACCGTCTCCAGGTGCCCAAGTTAATCGTTCGTCATAAGTTGGCTGTAATTTACGATGTACAGATTTAATTTCACCTTCTTGATCAATATACACTAATGAGGCATAAATACTATGACCTCCTCTATTTTGAGCACGCTCCATAATCCCCAAATAAATCGCAATATTGTTATCTTTTGCCAACTTACAAATAGAATCTAATTCACCTTTTTCAACCGTTATAGAATTTCTCACATAATGAGCATGAATCTCTTTTTGAGTTTTAGAATCCCATTCTGCTCCATTGGTCAATGCAATCCAAAAAGGATATCCTGGTAATAATGCTTCTCCAAAAACAACAAGTTCACAGTTTTCTTTTACTGCTTCTACTATTGATTTTTCAATTTTTACAATTGTTTTTTCTTTATTTAACCATACAGGTGAAATCTGTGCTAATGCAACTTTTAATAAGTTATTTTTCATATGAACTGATTGAAATTTTAACGACCAATCCTTCATTGGAACGGATATTAAAAACGATACTGTCTTCAAAAATTAAATATTGCCCTTTTATTCCTTTTAAAACTCCTTTATAGATGGAGGACTTTATTAAATTCAGGCTTTTGACTTTTTCAGGATATTGAATTACTGGAAAATTAATATGTATTTCTTTATTATTCTTATCCAAATAGTATTGCATTGCTTCCTCAGGGATATATTTTGACAATTCCTCTTTTTTGGCAATCAAATCAACATCTTGAATTTCATTCGTAAGCATTTTACGCCAATTCGTTTTATCAGAAACATAATCTTTCAAGGCAACTTCAGTAATTCCTGCCAAGTATCTGTTTGGAACCTCAACAACTTCTATTGCTTCATGTGCTCCTTGATCTATCCAACGTGTTGGCACTTGAGATTTCCTTGTCACTCCTACTTTAACATCACTAGAATTTGCCAAATACACAATATGTGGCATCAATTGCATCTTTTTTTCAAACTCCAAGTCTCGGTCTTCAATTCCAAGATGAGCAGTACTTTTCTCTGGATTTATGATCCAATCACCAGCATTTGGTGATTCAAAAAAGCAATTTTTACAAAATCCTTGACGAAAAATTTCTTTATTTTTATGACAACTTAAGCATTCATATTTTTCAAATGATATCTCTATTTCTCTATCCAATAATTGATTCATATTTAAAAAATCATCATTCATGTCTAGATAATACTGAACAATACTATCATTAGAAGTTATCATTTTTTTCAATACACCTTGATATTCCATAATTGAGTTGTATTTTTAACTCGATAAAGATAAGGTTCTTTTAACAATTTTTCAGAAGAAACCTTAAACTTATCGACTATACTTGAAGACACAATAAAAGTTTTCTCCTAGAGAATAGTCGATATATAAATATCAAAATAACCATGGCAATACCAATAGTAAACTCTATTATTTCTTGGCTTTTAAAAAAACGAATTCATCAGATTGATTTATTCCTTAAATATCCTATTGATGTTCAGACAGAATTATTAAACCGATTGCTATTTGATTCTAAAAACACCGAATTTGGGAAAGAATATAATTTTGAAACTATAAAAAACTATAAGGAATTTTCTAATAAAGTTCCTATTCGAAATTACGAATCTTTTTCTCCATTTATAGAACGAAGTCGAAAAGGGGAACAGAATATATTCTGGAATACACACATAAAATGGTTTGCTAAATCTAGTGGAACAACCAACGCAAAAAGTAAATTTATTCCTGTAAGTGATCAAGCAATTGAGAATTGCCATTTAAAGGCAGGAAAAGATATGTTGTGCTTGTATATCAACAATAATCCAACAACTCAATTGTTTACTGGAAAAAGTTTGCGACTCGGAGGAAGCGCAGCAGTATACGAAGACAACAATACATACTTTGGAGACTTATCAGCAATTATTATTGAAAATCTGCCTTTTTGGGCAGATTTCAGTAGCACACCCAAGCAGGAAATTGCTTTAATGAGTGAGTGGGAAAGTAAAATGGAAGCAATAGTTAATGAAACAATTCATGAAAATATTACAAGTCTTGCTGGTGTTCCATCATGGATGCTTGTATTGCTTAACAGAGTGCTAGAAAAAACTGGTAAAAATAATATTTTGGAAGTATGGCCAAATCTGGAAGTATATTTTCATGGAGGTGTAAATTTTAATCCTTATAGAGAACAATTTAAAAAACTGATTCCAAAAACAGCGTTTCAGTTCTATGAAACTTACAATGCTTCAGAAGGTTTTTTTGCAATTCAAGACCAGAATGGTTCTTATGATTTATTACTAATGCTAGATTATGGTATCTTCTACGAATTTATTCCAATGGATCAATATGATGGAGAAAATTCAATTGCAATTCCTCTTTCCGAAGTTCAGTTGGGCGTGAATTATGCCTTAGTGATTTCGACTAATGGTGGCTTGTGGAGATATTTAATTGGAGATACTGTGAAGTTTACCTCAACAGATCCCTATCGCATACGAATAACAGGAAGAACCAAACATTTTATTAATGTTTTTGGAGAAGAAATAATTATTGAAAACGCTGAAGACGCTCTAAAAAAAGCATGTGAAAAAACCAAAGCAATGATTACTGATTATACAGTATCTCCAGTATTTATGGATGGAAGAAAAAGTGGGAAACACGAATGGATGATTGAGTTTAGTAAAGCCCCTAAAAACATAGACTATTTTACTGAGTTACTTGATAATGCACTAAAATCTATCAATTCAGATTATGAAGCGAAACGGTATCAAAACATGACATTATCAATGCCTATAGTACATCAAGCAAGAAAAGGTTTGTTTTATGATTGGTTAAAAATGAAAGAAAAACTAGGAGGTCAGCATAAAGTTCCTCGATTGTCCAATCATCGTGAATTTATGGAAGAATTGTTACAATTATCTTCCGTTTCCTCTACTAGACATGAATGATGTGTGAATAATCTTTTTTTATGATTGGTTTTTAAAAATACTTCCTTACTAGAATTGTCAATTTTTTAGTGTTCAAGCAATTTTATGAAAATTAAATCTTACGTTCAATCACATAATTTACCATTTTTACAAGTGAATCTTTATATTCAGAATCCTTGTAAGACTCAAGTATCTTAAGCGCATCTCTTTGATAATCTTGCATCTTAGTAGTCGTATATTCTATTCCTCCTTTTTCTTTGACAAATGCAATGACTTCTTTCACGCGTTTTGGATTTCGATTGTGATTTTTAACAGAATTAATTAACCATTTTTTCTCTTTTGGATCACAATTATTCAAGGTATAAATCAATGGCAATGTCATTTTCTTCTCTTTGATATCTATTCCTGTAGGCTTTCCTATTTTTTCTTCTGAATAATCAAATAGGTCATCTTTTATCTGAAACGCAATTCCTATCAATTCGCCAAATATCCTCATTTTTTCAATTTCCCTATCATCACTTCCTACTGATGCGGCTCCGATACCACAACAAGCAGCAATTAAAGTTGCAGTTTTTTGACGAATAATATCAAAATAAATATCCTCTGTTATATCTAGTTTTCGTGCCTTTTCAATCTGAAGTAACTCTCCTTCACTCATTTCTCTTACTGCAATAGAAATCAATTTTAAAATATCAAAATCATCATTATCAATTGAAAGTAATAATCCTTTTGACAATAAAAAATCACCAACCAATACAGCTATTTTATTTTTCCATAGTGCATTGAGTGAGAAAAAACCTCTACGACGATTACTATCATCAACAACATCATCATGAACCAATGTTGCTGTATGTATTAATTCAATTATAGAAGCACCTCTATATGTCCGTTCGTTAAAATCTCCATCAGAAACCATCTTTGCAACAAGAAAGACAAACATTGGTCGCATTTGTTTTCCTTTTCTTCGTACGATATAATGTGTAATTCTATTGAGTAATGGAACCTTAGAAATCATGGCTTCTTTGAACTTACTTTCAAAGAGTTCCATTTCTTTTAAAATCGGTTGTTTTATGTATTCTACTGTTTTCAAGAATTCAGATACTATTTAGATCAAAAATAAGACTTTATATACTTCATTTGACATTCTGAACAGAATAAAATGGTACGAAGAATCAGTTTTACATGAGAGGCTCTTTGTTTAATCAGAATAAGATTATGAAGATTTATTGGCTAGTTGTCCACAAGCAGCATCGATATCTTTTCCTCTACTCCTTCTTACATTTACAACGATATCATTCATTTCAAGGACACTTACATAATCGTCTATTGCTCTTGAATGTGCTTGTTGAAATTCACCATCATCGATAGGATTGTATTCTATCAAGTTGACTTTACAAGGAACATAGCCACAGAATTTTACCAATGCATCTATATCTTTACGAGTATCATTAATTCCATCCCATACAATATATTCATAGGTAATCATTCGTTCGGTTTTTTCATACCAATACTCCAATGATACTCTTAAATCATCCAGTGGAAAAGTTTCATTAAATGGCATAATCTGGGTACGGATTTCATCAATTGCAGAATGTAAAGATACAGCCAAGTTAAATTTCACCTCATCATCCGCCATTTTCTTAATCATCTTTGGAACTCCAGATGTCGAAAGTGTAATCCGTTTCGGAGACATCCCTAGTCCTTCTGGAGAGGTGATTTTCTCTATAGACTTCAATACATTATTATAATTCATCAATGGTTCTCCCATTCCCATAAAAACAATATTGGTCAACTTACGATTGTGGTATAAAAGACTTTCTTGATTGATTGCTGAAACTTGATCGTAAATCTCATCAGGATTCAGATTACGCATTCTTTTTAAACGAGATGTAGCACAGAATTTACAATCGAGACTACAACCTACTTGGCTAGATACACATGCTGTTGTTCTTGATTCTGTAGGAATTAAAACAGATTCTACCATCAATCCATCATGCAAGCGAATTGCATTCTTAATGGTCCCATCTTTACTGCGTTGCATTTCATCAACTTTAATGTGGTTAATGACAAAATTTGCTTCAAGCATTTCTCTCGTTTCTTTGGAAATATTAGTCATCCCATCAAAAGAATGAGAAACTTTACTCCACAACCATTCATACACTTGATTTCCACGAAATGCTTTATCACCATTCGCTACGAAAAAATCTCGTAATTGATCTTTAGTTAATGCTCGTATGTCTTTTTTAGTTTTCACTATATAAAAATATTCCCGCTTAAAAAGCGGGAATGAATATTAATTATATGATAAGCATAGCATCTCCATAAGAATAGAAACGATACTTTTCTTTTACTGCAACTTCGTAGGCTTCTTTTAAGAAATCATGACCAGCAAATGCTGATGTCATCATCATCAAGGTAGATTTTGGCATGTGGAAATTGGTAACCATACAATTGGCTATTCCAAAATCATAAGGAGGAAAAATAAATTTATTGGTCCATCCTTCAAATTCGTTTAAACGACTTTTAGAAGAAACAGAACTTTCCATTGTACGCATCACAGTTGTTCCTACAGCACAAATTCTTCTTTTATTATCAAGAGCTTCATTTACTTTTTTAGAAGCATTCCCAGAAATAAATATCTGTTCAGAATCCATTTTATGTTTCGATAAATCTTCAACTTCTACCGGATTAAAAGTACCAAGACCTACATGTAATGTTACATTAGCAAAATCTACACCCTTAATCTCAAGTCTTTTCATTAAGTGTTTAGAAAAGTGTAATCCTGCAGTAGGCGCAGCAACTGCTCCTTCATTTTTAGCATAAATCGTTTGATAACGTTCCGCATCTGAAGGTTCTACTTCTCTATTAATATATTTAGGAAGAGGCGTCTGACCCTCTAGGGTCAATCTCTTTCTAAAATCTTCATAAGATCCATCATATAAAAATCGTAATGTTCTTCCCCTAGAAGTTGTATTATCAATTACCTCAGCAACCAATCCTTCGTCTTCTCCGAAGAATAATTTATTCCCTATTCTTATTTTTCGTGCTGGATCTACCAATACATCCCAAAGACGTTGTTCTTGATTTAACTCTCTCAATAAAAACACCTCAATTCTAGCGCCTGTTTTTTCTTTTTCACCAAATAAACGTGCTGGAAAAACCTTCGTATCGTTGAAAACCATTAAATCTCCTTCGTCAAAATAGTTGATCAAATCCTTAAACAACTTGTGTTCAATTGTTTGTTCTTTTCTATTCAACACCATTAATCGTGACTCGTCACGATGTTCTGCTGGATATTCAGCCAATAATTCTTCTGGTAATTCAAAACCAAATTTAGATAACTTCATAGAGTATGTGTGTTTTTAAAGTGGGCAAATATACAACATCAAGATAGGCGTTGTCAAGTGAAATGGCATAAATATTTATGAAATCAATTTTTCTATATCATTCCAATAGTCTGGATAGGATTTAGAAACCACTTCTGAATCTTCAATAAACAATGTTGTCTTTAAAAATAATGGCGCAAATGCCATTGCCATTCGATGGTCATGATAGGTTGAAATTAATACATTTTCATTTATAGAATTTGAAACTTTTAAATGCAAACTTTCATCCGTAATTTCCACTTGTCCTCCTAGTTTTTCTATTTCGTTTTTTAAAGCAACCAATCGATCCGTTTCTTTAATTTTAAGTGTATGCAATCCTGAAAGATCACATGAAATACCTAGTCCAAAACATGTTACAGCAATTGTCTGAGCAATATCAGGAGCGTCTTTTAAGTCTAATTTTAATGGTGTTAATTCACAAGTAGCACTTTCTTTAATCAGCGTAATGGAATCGTCTTGAAAAACCGTCTTTACTCCAAAATGTTTATAAATTTCTACCAAAACAGCATCTCCTTGCAGACTCGATTTTTTATAGGAATTCAATGTGATATTTGCTTCAAGACTCAAGGCAGCAAGACTATAATAATAAGATGCTGAACTCCAATCTGATTCTACAGTAATTTTTCTATCAGAAATTTCAAGAAGAGGCTCTACAATAATTGTATTTCCTATCCAATTACTCTCTACTCCTATTTCAGAAAGCAATCCCAAAGTCATTTTTATATATGGAATTGAAGTTATTTTTCCTTGAAACTCTAGCGTAAGACCTTTATCTAGACTTGGAGCTATTAATAACAATGCCGATACATATTGACTACTTACACCTCCATCAATTACAACTTTACTTGCAGTTATTTTTTTACCTTTAATCTTTAAAGGAGGAAAACCGTCATTTCCTAAATATTGAATTTCTGCACCCAAAGATCTCAATGCATCAACCAATATTTTTATAGGTCGTTCCTTCATTCTCTTTGAACCTGTCAATACTGTTTCACGCCCTTCTGCGACCGAAAAATAAGCAGTTAAAAAACGCATTGCCGTTCCAGCATGATTGATATCAACCTCTATTTCACTTGAAGATAAAGCCTTTTGCATTAATTGTGCATCGTCAGAATTTCCAAGGTTTTCAATCTTTAAATTCTTATAAAATTGCTGTAAAATCAGCAATCTATTGGATTCACTTTTAGAACCTGTAATCTGTATGAAACCATTAATAGGTCCTGAATATTTAGTAAGTTTTTTCTTCAATTTTTATTTCTTAATAAATTTATAATATATAGCAATAAACAATCCATAAGCTAAGGACATGACAACTTGTAATTGTATAAAAGGCTGCCATTTTCCATCTACAAAATACTCATTATTCAATCCATCTATTCCTTCAAATCTGAAAAAACCAATGGCCAATTTAAAGAGCATTATGACTATAAAAAAAACGATTGTAAATCGAATAAATAAATTGATAAAACGGATATTTTTATAAGTATTCATTATTTTAATTTTTGGTTGTTGTGGTGTCTATCGTGATCTCTTTGAGTTTTTATATTCAATTTTTTATCAAATGCTTCTTGTAAATCAATTCCAGTCTGATTGGCAAGACACAACACAACAAATAGTACATCAGCCAGTTCTTCACCAAGGTCTTTATCCTTATCACTTTCTTTCTCACTCTGCTCACCATAACGACGCGCAATAATCCTTGCTACTTCTCCTACTTCTTCGGTCAACTGAGCCATATTGGTCAGTTCATTAAAATAACGAACACCATGTTCTTGTATCCAATTATCAACTGCTTTCTGAGCGTTCTGTATATTCATTTCTCAAGGATTTAATATAGAATTTCAAAGATAGCAACTTTTAATTTAGTTTGTTTCTTAACTCTTAAAAAATTAACTTCGCTTATCATACGATATAGTAAACCTGTACTGAGCGAAGTCGAAGTATTAAAACAAATCATATCTTTACACTAAGCGTAACTTCTGAAATCTCCTAAAAAACCCTTACATAATTTAACATAACTTTGCAGTATTCCTCTTGTATCTTATTTCTTTTTATAATAGATTGCTTTAAATAATATTCAGATTTTATGAGAAATCAACTGCGATCCATACGACCTATACTAAAAGGAATAACAGTAGAAAAAGAGACAACTGTTATGGAGTCTTTTCAAAACCGCACACTTCGTCCTATTCTTAAACTTCAAAATAGTCTACTAGTAGCTATCTTTACTTCTCATCTTGAAAAAAATAAAATAACTCTTAATCAGTTATCCGATAGTAAGAAAAATGAACACATAGAACAGACCCTAAAAAAAGACCGTAAAATTCATGATCTTTTACTAGGTGTAATCATCGGACATTTCATAGATACGGAATATCAAGAGTATAAAATCCATGAAAAAGAATTCAATAGACGAATTACAACTATGCTCATTCAAAGATTACAAAGTCAATTATAAAACACATAAAAATTATTACTTCTTGATGTGTTTTTATTCAGTAACTTTACAACCTCAATGAAAGAAAAAACAGGCACTTTTCACTCAGAATCAAATGAGCAATTACTACACTTTGAAACCCATCAAAACTCTGATATTGATCAATGGCTCCTATTGATACATGGCGCTGGAGGAAGTAGTAGAACTTGGAAAAGACAAATCGTTGAACTAGGTGCTGACTATAACTTACTGGTTGTTGATTTACCTGGACACGGTAAAAGCACAGCGAATTCGGATCAATTTCCAACCTATACTTTTCACTTTATCGCTGATAGAATATGGAACGTTATTGACCATTTAAAAATTCATAAAATCCATATCATTGGAGTTTCTGTAGGAACTATAATCTGCTTACAAATGCGTCAGTTACAGCCAGACAGAATACTTTCTGTCATTATGCCTGGAGCTATTGTGAAACTTAATACCAAACTAAAAACAATCGCTAGTTTAAGTTTAGGACTTGCTAGAATTATAGGATATCATAATTTTTATAAATTAAGTGCTCGTATAATGATGCCTCGAAGCAATCATAAAAAATCAAGAGATGTATTTATTAAAGAGTCAAAAACGTTGAGTAAGAATGAATTTAAGAAATGGACTGCAATGTATTACAATCTCAATAAAACACTTATAGAATTTTTCAATACCACTTCTTCCATTCCACATTTATTAATTATGGGAAGTCAAGACCATTTATTTCTTGAGCCTGCCAAAGATTATGCAATTCATCATGCCAATGCCGATATTGAAGTAGTTCATAATTGTGGCCATGTTGTGAGTATAGAAAAAGCTCAAAAATTCAATAGTATCTGTCTGCAATTTTTAAAAACACTTTCATAAATAGTCTTGGTGAAACTATAAAGAACTCTTCTTCTTTTAAATTTTACTATTTGGATGTGTTCAATAAATAGTTTGGAACGAATACTTAAAACTCATAAAATCACTTCAAATAAAAATCTAGTTAAGTATCTTTACCAAATATCTTAAGTTGAAAATTATGCAAGACAATAAAATACATACATATATTAAAAAGGTTTTAGAAAACATGCCTATTGGATGGTTGAATCTAACAACACACCGACTAGATATTTATAACGAAAAAAAGGCTAAAACTGAATTTTTAGAGCAGTTTGAAATACTCTATAAAAACTCTCATCATGAAGTATCAACTCTGAGTGAATTACCGACTGCGTATGACTATATTCGATTAGGCCATCCATTATCTTCTATACTTGAATGGGCAATTGCAAAATTGAACAATCAGAAACCAGAAAATGTTATCAGTTTTTCATCAAAAACGATTCCTATTCTGGCTATTCTCAGAAAAAACCTATTAGACAATAAGAACACACAGATCAATTATATAGATCAATTACCTGATTCATTTAATGCTGAAATACTAAGGAATATTTATGGATATAAATTTGAATTAAAAAAAATTGAGCACATAGAAGAGATCTCTTCATTTGATGGCAGTACAATTTTCGTTTCACAAGAAGATAAAATTGGAGCGCTTGATCTCAATACTACTATCGACTTTCTCATCAGTCTTCATGATGATTTAGGAAGTGTTTTAATAGTAAATGGTACTCAAAATGAATCCTATATCTCAGAAATTCAACATGTACGAAGAAGAGAAACTATCGCTATGACGCCAGCCAACTGTCTTGTTGTCTTACAATTATTAGCAGAAAAAACTTTTGAAAATAAAATAAGTAGTACTGAAGTAAACAAAAAAAATGTCCTTGATTCAATTCTAAAAATAACAAGTTCTCCTACCAATCCAGTCGTCGGTTCTAGTGGACTATCCATCCAATATGCCATTATGATGGGACTTATTCAAGATGCAAAAGAAAGGCATAAAGGAAAGGCTATCAAGTTTATTGTTCCTACCAATTGTTATGGAGGAACTAATGATCAAGCAAGAAGAGTTGCTGCTTGTATTAAAAATGTAGAAGTGGTAGATCTAGAAGTAGATGGCGATAATGATATGGTTCAAAGTATGGATAGTGTTTTAGATAAAATTGCTCTCCAAGATGGGATTCCATACATCATTGCAGAAATTCCTACAAATCCTAGAGTTGAAGTTCCTAACCTTATCAACTTAAAAGAAACTCTAAAAAAAGAACGTATAACTGCTTCCAATAAGATTGCTATTCCTCCTGTTTTTATTCTAGATCAAACTTTTTGTCCTAATGTACTGTTTTTAGGAGAAGGAGATATCCTATCAACCGTTCCTACTATATCTTATGTGAGTGGATCGAAGTTTCCAAGTGGTGGAAAGTGTACTGCTGGTTATTGTGTAGGAAATAAAAAAACAGGAGATTTGATGGAAAAAATAGAATTACATCTTAACCTTTGTGATAATGAAGCGACTGATCTTCAATATGAAATATTAGCAACACAATTGCCTTCCATGAATCAAAGAATTGAAGATGCTTATAGAAATACACGTGAATTTGTCAACTTTATAAAAACTAATTTGCCTGAAGCAAAAATCAACTTTGTCTCAGAAGAACTAGCATATCAAGGTTTTACACCTTCCGTCTTTTCACTAGATCTCCCAACCAAAGGAAATACTGCTGAAGAAAAAGAATCTTACAAAAGAGCGTTAAATCATACCTTAATTCATTTAATGATTACCGAAATTCCTGATGAAAGTAAGTATTGTGTAAGTTATGGCCAGTTAAAAGGGTGCTACTGGACAATTCCTGCAACATCTACGCAAGGAACTACTAAAGAAGGTGACAAAGATTATATTGCTCGTGTAGCACTTTCTCCTTCTATGGATCTTGAACTTCACAAGAAAGTTTTTTTAGATTTTGTTAAAAACAATTAACTTTGGTTAGTTGAATCGAACTTGTTTCAACAGCTTAAGTTATTAGTGAAATTTTGTCTTTAGTAGATAACATAATTGTAAAACGATTAATACTTTTAAAATGATTACTCTTTTTTCTCACGCAGCCTTAACGATTCTAGTACTTATAACACTTTTATGGATATGGAGTGTTTTAATTAAAAATGTAAGTATTATAGATATTTTTTGGGGAATTGGGTTTGTGATAGTAAATACGATGTATGCATTGTTTTCAGAAGAGCTAAATCCTAGAAAAATACTTCTATTGATATTGGTAAGTGTTTGGGGTCTTCGACTTGCTGCGTATCTCGCTATAAGAAACATAGGCAAAGGAGAGGATTACAGATACCAAGAGTTTAGAAAAAACTATGGTTCTGAAAGGTACTGGTGGTTTAGTTTCTTTCAAGTATTTTTATTACAAGGCGTGTTGATTATGATTGTATCCTTACCTCTTCTAGGTATTAATTCAAGCACCAGTAATGGAGATCTTACAATTCTTGATTGTATAGGGATTGTAGTATGGCTTATTGGATTTACGTTTGAAGCAGGAGGCGATCTTCAATTGTGGCGTTTTAAAAAAGATGCAAATAATAAGGGCAAAGTTTTACGTACAGGATTCTGGAAATACACAAGACATCCCAATTATTTTGGTGATTCAGCAGTATGGTGGTCCTATGCTATTTTCAGTATCGCTTCAGGAAGTTATTGGCAGATAGTAGGATCTATTATTATGACTTTATTAATTATAAAAGTATCTGGAGTGAGTTTACTTGAAAAAACTTTAAAAGATACCAAGCCTCAATACAGAGACTATATTGAAAAAACCAATTCGTTTTTTCCATGGTTTCCGAAAAAATAAATTAGAATGGATTTTATTATTGAAAATAAATGGCTGATTCTTTTAATTATTTGGGGATTGCCATTAAGTTATTACAGAAGTAAATTTCGTAAAATTGTCTATCAGACTGATAGTTGGCTTATAAATATCAAACCCGTTTTTTGGAAAGAACTCGAAGGGCTTTTTGGAAATATATATCCTGAAAATAAAACTTATAAAAGATTCAAAAAATTCTATCTTTTTTACCTCTCCATCTATCTTTTGATATTTCTTGGGTACCAGTTTTTTTAACCTCTTATTTTTAATTTAATTTTTCTTTACTACAAAGAGCCAATAAATAGCTGCTTTTTAATTAGTTTGCTTACTATCATTTAAAAAATTAACTTGCTTTTTCAGATTTCAAAAAAATCAAATTTATGGATGCCGCTGAACTTATAAGTAACGTTTTTTTACCAATCTCTCTTGCAATAATAATGTTGGGCATGGGAATGACCTTAATTTCTGCCGATTTCACTAGGATTATAAAACATCCAAAAGCAATTTTAATAGGCTTAACCAATCAACTTTTATTTTTACCAATTATAGGTTTTTTGCTAGCCATTGCTTTAAATTTAAGTCCATTAATGGCAGTAGGATTAATGATTTTAGCATCTTGTCCTGGAGGTGCAACAAGTAATTTAATCACACAAGTTTCTAAAGGAAATATAGCACTATCAGTTACATTAACAGCAATTGCAAGTGTTGTAAGTATCCTAACAATCCCTTTTATTCTATCGTATTCTTTGGACTATTTTGGCACAACTACAGGTGCTACAATCAAGTTGCCAATAATTGATACTATGTTACAAATAATGGTAATAACTGTAATTCCTATTTCAATAGGAATGTTGATCCGAAGGTTAAAACCCTATTTTTCTAAACGAATGGAAAAACCCATGAGAATTGCCTCTACTGTCATTTTTATTTTAGTTTTTATAGCTGTGGTTACTGCAAATTTTAACATTATAGGTACAGCGATGAAGGAAGTTGGTATAGTTACTTTGCTTTTAAACTTACTCACCATGGGAATAGGATATGCAACGGCACGTTTATTTAAATTGGATTTAAAAAGCACTATTTCTGTTACCATCGAAAGTGGAATACAGAATGGAACATTGGCACTTGTCATTGCGACAAGCGTATTAAATAATATTGAAATGGGTATTCCTACAGCCGCTTACTCTATATGGATGTTTTTAACTGGCGGAATTTTAATATGGAAACTTGGGAAAAGAAAGGTCTGAATATAGATTTTAGATTTAGTTTGTTTCTTAACTATTAAAAAAACAAATTCGCTTATCGTCCGATAAAGTTAATTAAAACAAACTTTATATTGAGCAATAAACGTTTCTTCTATAACAACTCTAAAAACTCTTTCCTAGAAATCTCTTCAGCACCAAGGCTTTCAAGATGCGGATTGTAGACTTGACAATCAATCAACTTATATGTATCCAAGTTTACAAGATGTATAAAAGCAATTTTTGAAGCATTACTCACTTTACTGAACATACTTTCTCCACAGAAAATTCTTCCTGTTTCAACACCATACAATCCTCCAATTAACGCACCATTCTTCCATATCTCAACAGACTTCGCAATGCCTATTTTATGCAATTCAATATACGCATCTTTCATTTCGTCAGTAATCCAAGTTCCATATTCTCCCTGTTCTTCTCTATTGACATATTTACAATTAGAAATCACCTCTTCAAATGCTTCGTTGAAAGTCACTTTAAATTGATTTTTTTTAAGAAGTTGTTTCATGCTTTTACTGATTCTCAACTTTTCAGGAAACAACACCATTCGTGGATCTGGACTGTACCATATGATCGGATCTCCTTCGGAATACCAGGGGAAAATTCCACTTCTATAAGCAAGTTGTAATCTTTCTATAGACAAGTCCCCTCCTATCGCAAGTATTCCGTCTGGATTGGCTTGTTCAACTGGAGGAAATTCTATTTTAGAAGTTAAAAAGTGCATACTGCAAAAGTAAAAAAGCCGAAGTAGAAACTTCGGCTTTTAAAATATTATTTTTTAATGACTAAAATGGCAAGTCATCTGGCTCGCTATCAGATAAGTCTGATGCTTGCAACTCTTCCAATGGTGGCAACTCAGCATTAGGCGCTTCTGACTGCATCACTTCAATTCTCCATCCTTGAATGGAATTAAAATATTTAGCAACTCCTTCTGGATTGATCCACTCTCTACCTCTTAAATTAATGGAAACCTTTACATCTTGTCCTACTTGATATTTGTCCAGAATATCTGCTTTATCTTGTACAAATTCAATCATTAACATCTGAGGATATTGTTCATCAGTTGTAACTACCAATTCTCTTTTTCTAAATCCACTCGCTCCAAAAGTTTGAGTTTCTCCAATAAGTTTAATTTTTCCTGTAACTTCCATTATTCTATTTTTATTTGGTCAAAAGTACTTTCCAAGCACTTTCAATATCTTTTTTTAGTAAAAATTCTTTAGCAAATTTATGCTTTTTTAACCTTTCCATCCCAATAATTTCTGTATGTTCTTCAGCAAACTTATCAACATCTTGTGAATTGGGCAATGCTGCTATATTTCCAAGCATCCCAAGATCATTTCCAGTCAATATTTCACTGTTTCTTATTTCGTTCGGTAATGCATCTACTCCTATACCTAATGAAGATAAAGGTTTTGGTACTTCAAACATTCCTTTATTGGCACGAGAATACCAACTTCCGCCCATTCTTGAAACCAAATCTATCTTATATTGATCGATTGCTCCTTTATCATCTATAATCTTTTCATCAATGTGTACCTTAACAACTTCGCATATAATCAAGTTTCCTGCTCCTCCTTCATTTCCCAATTCTATAATTTCATTTACTTTGCATTCAAACTGGACGGGAGATTCAGCCACTCGAAAAGGTTCCACAATATCCGATTTCAACATCGTCAGTCCTGATTTTTCAAATTCATTGACACCTTCTGCATATTCAGTACTAGAAAGAGACATTTGTTGAACAATGTCATAATTCACAACATTGATTACGACCTCTTTAGTAGCTTGCGCATTTATCAAGGTATGTTTAATCGTATTATTTCTTACTCTCCTTGCTGGAGAAAAAATTAATATAGGAGGATTGGCACTAAAAACATTGAAAAAACTATAGGGTGACAAATTGGGATTTCCATTTTCATCAATTGTACTTGCAAATGCTATAGGTCTAGGCGCTATTGCGCCTAATAAATAACCATGAAGTTTGCTGGTTGGAATATCTTGTGGATTGATTGAAATCATATTTCAAATATAAAGATTAAGTCACAAAGATAATATCAATTTAGTTTTTTAGTTATATCAACAGATAATTTTATATTTGTCTATATGTCACTCTTTAAAAATACGCTAACTTCTCGCTGGATTGCAATCATCGCAGCCTTTATTATTGTGACTCTGATACTTGGGAATACGTATGCTTTTATTCAAAAATTTAAGACTGAAGAACGTCTTAAAATGCAGATTTTGGGAAAAACATATGAGCGAATGAGTACTAATACAGACTTAGATGCTGATATTTTATTGGAAAGTTTTATTATAGAGAGTAAGAATCATATTCCTATGATTATAACAAATGAAAAAGAAGAAATAACATCTTGGAACAATCTAAATATTAATGACACCATAGTAAATTACAAATCATTAGGCACATCAGATAGGCTACGTCTTAATAAGCAATTACGACAAATGAAAAGCCAGAACAAACCGATAATGATTACTTCGAAACAGTTTATTTATTATCGAGATTCTGATTTATTAAACAAATTAAAATATTATCCACTAGCACTTGTTTTAATTTTACTACTCTTTTCTTCAGTTATTTATTTGTTTTTTAAGTCTTCCAAAGTCGCTGAACAAAACCGTCTATGGACTGGAATGGCTAAAGAAACGGCTCATCAGATTGGGACACCTTTATCTTCACTACTAGGATGGATTGAATTATTGCGAGAAGAAAATATTGATGAAAGTATTGTTCCAGAAATTGAAAAAGATGTCAATCGATTGAATGTAATTGCGGAACGTTTTTCAAAAATAGGCTCCATTCCTGTTTTAAAAAAACATAATGTAGTTTCTGAAACTAAAAAAGCCATAGCATACTTACAATCTCGAAGTTCGAAACAAGTTGTATTTAGTTTTAAAAGTGAAAAAGAAAAAATCAGTGCAGATTTAAATCTGCAATTATTTGGCTGGGTAATAGAAAATCTTGTTAAAAACGCAATTGATTCTATGAAAGGAAAAGGGAATATTGATATAGATATTTCTCAAAACCAAAAACACACCAATATTTATATTTCAGATACTGGAAAAGGAATTCCAAAAAAATTACGACAACAGATTTTTTCTCCAGGATTTACTACCAAGAAAAGAGGTTGGGGACTTGGGCTATCACTTTCGAAGCGAATTATCGAAGATTATCACAATGGTAAAATCGTGGTAGAAAAATCTGAAATGGATAATGGAACTACTTTTTGTGTGAGTTTGAAAAAATTATAAATTCTCTGAAATGCTTTTTGCAACATGCTCAAACTCCTCTTTAGTAAGAGAAACTTTCTTTTTAAATTGAATATCAGCCATCTCATTCAATGGAATCAAGTGAACATGTACATGAGGAACTTCCAGTCCTATTACTGACATACCTACTCGCTTACAAGGAATTGCTTTCTCCAAGGCTATAGCAACCTTTCTTGAAAATTTCATAAGACCTTTATAGGTTTTTTTATCAAGATCAAACAGTTTATTAATCTCCATCTTTGGTACACATAAAGTATGACCTATCGCATTGGGATTTACATCTAGAAAAGCAATAAAATCATCATTCTCGGCAACTATATATGCAGGAACTTCTCTATTTATTATTTTAGTGAATATTGAAGCCATACTTATCTAGAAATTTCTACTATTTCAAATTTCATAATTCCATTGGGAACTTGAATTTCTGCAATATCACCAACTTGAGTACCTAACAATCCTTTACCAATAGGTGAATTAACAGATAATTTTCCTTGCTTAATATCTGATTCAGAATCAGCAACCAATGTATATGTAAACTCCATTTTATTGGCAACGTTCTTAATCTTCACTTTGGACAATACCAATACTTTGGAAATGTCAAGTTGTGATTCATCTATGATACGAGCATTAGAAAATACATTTTTTAACTTGGCAATCTTAAACTCTAGATGTGATTGCTCCTCTTTTGCAGCATGGTACTCAGCATTCTCACTTAAATCTCCTTTATCTCGTGCATCTGCAATTTCTTGGGTAACTCTAGGTCGCTCAACACTTTCCAGGTACTCCAACTCTTCTTTTAACTTTTGAAATCCTTCAGGTGTATAATATGAAATATCACTCATAACTCTTTATTTAATTATCTTTTATAAACAAAATAAGGTCTCAACTGTGTTCGACCAGATATTTATTAATTCTTGTCACATCGAGCGCAGCCGAGAGGTAACTCTATAATAATAAACAAAAAATCCCAAAACTGTAATACAGTATGAGATGTTAAACAAATGTACAAAATAATTGTAAATTGCAATCATTTTAACAGTAACAAATGAGAAAATTTATATTCTTTTTCGGTTTTTTATTCATTTTAAGTTGTGAAAGTGACGGAAACAATCGTTTTTGTGATATTATTAATAATCAGAGTATTAACTTGACCAATCCTGAATTTATTAATCTTCAAGTTCCTGGAGGATGGTCCTATAGTAATGGTGGATCGCAAGGTCTTATCATTTATAATTTTGGTAGTTCTTATAAAGCATTCAGTAGAGAATGTCCTAATAATGATACATGTACGCAGCGCCTTGTCGTTGAAAATGACATAAAAATGGCATGCCCTTGTGATTCTTATGAATATAGCATTCTTGACGGATCTCCACAGACTTCTGGTGCTACTCAGTCTGTATGTGAGTTCAGAGTTGTTGAGGTGAATAATACTGTTCTAAATATTACTAATTTTTAGTTGTTATTCCTTTCGTATTGTTATTTTTGTACGAAAGACTTTTTTAAGTGAAAAATTATTTTTCTTCCGATTTTAAATTAGGTGTTCTAGGTGGAGGTCAACTTGGTAAAATGCTATTATCCGAGACTCATAAATATGATATTTACACTGTCGTATTAGACAACGCTATCGATGCGCCTTGTGCTCAAATATGCAATGAATTTCATATAGGAGAATTAATGGATTATGATGCAGTGTATAATTTCGGAAAACAAGTTGATGTTCTGACTATCGAAATTGAACATGTAAATGTGGATGCTTTGGAAGCATTAGAAAAAGAAGGAATTAAAGTATTTCCTTCTTCTGAAACACTCAGAATTATTCAAAATAAGGCAATCCAAAAACAATTTTTTACAGACCACTCTATCCCTACAGCTAGTTTTAAAAGATATAACTCTACTTCTGAAATTAATGAATCAGAAGTTTCATATCCATTTGTATGGAAATCAGCACAGTTTGGTTATGACGGAAATGGAGTTAAAATGGTCAAGTCATCCAATGATTTAAAAGGCTTACCAAATATTGAATCTATTACAGAAGAATTAATTCCTTTTAAAAATGAATTGGCTGTTATAGTTGCTAGAAATTCTGATGGAGAAGTTAAAACATATCCTGTTGTTGAAATGGAATTTCATCCTGAAGCCAATCAAGTAGAATACGTAATATGTCCAGCAAGAATCTCAAATGAAGTTGCAGAAAAAGCAAAGCACATTGCACTAAAAGTTGCAACTAAAATAAAGCATGTAGGTTTATTGGCAGTAGAATTATTTCAAACTGAAAATGATGAAATCATTGTGAATGAAATCGCTCCGAGAACTCATAATAGTGGACATTATTCTATAGAAGCCTCTTACACAAGCCAGTTTGAGCAACATCTAAGATCTGTATTAAATTTACCATTGGGAAATACAGAAAGTAAAGTTGCTGGAATTATGGTAAATTTAGTAGGAGAAGAAGGATATATAGGAGATGTCATATATGAAAATATTGATGAAATTATGAAAATTGACGGTGTTTCACCTCATATTTATGGTAAAAAACAAACACGACCTTTTCGTAAAATGGGACATGTAACAATCGTTCATAAAGACATTAATGAAGCTAGAAAAATTGCTGAAACCGTAAAAAAAACTATACGAGTTATTAGTAAATAAAGAGTTGTAAAAATTAGAAATAAACAGTTAAACCACATAAGAAATGGCAAAAGTAGGAATCATTATGGGAAGCATTTCAGATCTTCCAGTTATGCAAGGAGCAATTGATATTCTTGAAGGATTTGATATAGAAACCGAAGTAGATATTGTATCTGCTCATCGTACTCCTGAAAAACTATTTGACTATTCCAAAAACGCACATGAGCGCGGAATCTCTGTTATCATAGCTGGAGCAGGAGGCGCTGCTCATCTTCCTGGAATGGTGGCTTCTATGAGCCCTTTACCTGTTATCGGCGTTCCAGTAAAATCAAGAAATTCAATCGATGGATGGGACTCTGTATTGTCTATATTGCAGATGCCTTCAGGAGTTCCTGTTGCTACAGTAGCACTTGATGGCGCTACCAATGCTGGAATACTTGCCGCACAGATTATTGGTTCTTCTGACACTTGTGTTCTTGACAAAATTCTTTTATACAAAGAAAGCCTCAAATTAAAAGTGAATAAAGCCTCTGAAGAAATGAAAAAATAATTTTTCAACAATTTTCTTTTATGGCAAATTTTTTAATAAACTCATTTTATAGATGAATCCACTATTTCAAACTTTTACGACTCCTTATACAACTGCTCCTTTCTCTAAAATTAAAAATGAGCATTTTAAACCAGCCATTGAAAATGGAATTACTGAGGCTAAAAATGATATTGATGCTATAACTTCAAGTAGTGAAACGCCTACATTTCAAAATACTATTGAGGCACTAGAATATAGCGGAATGCAATTGAAAAGAGTAACGAGCGTATTTTTTAATTTGAATTCGGCAGAAACTAATGATGAAATTCAAAAGATAGCACAAGAGGTTTCTCCTTTATTATCAGATTTTGGAAATGATATTCGTCTTAATTTAGATTTATTTAAACGAGTAAAAGCAGTGTATGCTATCAAAGATTCTCTAGACTTAACTGCTGAACAGAATACTTTATTGAACAATCAATATAAGATGTTTGTCAGAAATGGTGCCAATTTAAATGAGGAAGACAAGCAAATATTACGAACTATAGATAAAGAATTATCAAAATTATCATTGAAATTTGGTGAAAATTCACTGGCAGAAACCAATGAGTTCGAATTACTGATTACCGATGAAAATCAATTAAAAGGACTGCCTGAAGGGGTGAAAGAAGCTGCTCAACTTTCTGCAAAACAGAAAGAAAAGGAAGGTTGGTTATTTACGCTAGATTATCCAAGTTACATTCCATTTATGACTTATACCGAAGATCGTCCGCTTCGAGAAAAAATGTCTAAAGCATTCGGAGCGAAGTCTTTTAAAAATAATGAATACGATAATCAACAGATTGTTCTGGACATCGTAAATTCACGTCATCAACGTGCCAATTTATTGGGTTATGATACACATGCTCATTTTGTATTGGAAGAACGAATGGCCCAAAGACCAGAAAAGGTTCTTGACTTCTTAAATGAATTATTACCTAAAGCTAAGCCTGCTGCATTGAGAGAATTTAAGCAATTATCTTCATTTGCCGAAAAAGATGGAATCACTACTTTCCAAAAATGGGATAGTGGTTTTTATTCTGAAAAACTAAAAAAGGAATTGTTTGATTTTGATGAGGAACAATTAAAGCCTTATTTCAAATTAGAAAATGTTCTTGATGGTGTCTTTACAATAGCAAATAAGTTATTTGATTTGAAATTTGAAGAAATTAAAAACATTGACAGGTATCATAAAGATGTGATGACTTTTAAAGTTACAGATCATGATGACAATTTTATTTCTATTTTTTATGCTGATTTCTTCCCAAGGAAAGGAAAACGAAATGGTGCTTGGATGACTTCTTATAAAGACCAATGGAAAATAGATGGCGAAAATTCCAGGCCACACATTTCTATTGTGTGTAATTTTACAAAGCCTACAGAAACGAAACCTTCTTTATTAACCTTTAATGAAGTAACCACTTTGTTTCACGAGTTTGGACATGCATTACACGGAATGCTTGCTGACACGACATATCCTAGTCTTTCTGGAACCAATGTACATTGGGATTTTGTAGAATTACCAAGTCAAGTATTGGAAAACTGGTGTTACGAGAAAGAAGCCTTGGATTTATTTGCAAGACATTATGAAACCAATCAACCAATTCCTATGGAATTAATCCAAAAAATAAAAGATTCTTCGACTTTTCTTGAAGGTATTGCTACAATGCGACAAATAAGTTTTGGGTTATTGGATATGAAATGGCATGGAAGCGAATCACCAGAGGAAATTAAAAATGTAAAAGAATTTGAAAACAAAGCATTTTCTGAAACACAATTATATCCTGATGTTCCTGAAAATTGTATGAGCACTTCATTTTCACATATTTTTCAAGGCGGTTATTCTTCAGGATACTATTCTTATAAATGGGCAGAAGTATTGGACGCTGATGCTTTTGAATATTTTAAGGAGCAAGGTATTTTTAATAAATCGATTGCTGAAAAATTCAAAAATTCGATCCTTTCAAAAGGAGGAACGGAAAATCCATCTATCTTATATAAAAGATTCAGAGGAAAAGAACCAAATTCAGAAGCATTATTAAAACGTGCAGGATTACTAAAATAATAATCTTTATACTAATTATTTAATACTCTAATTTAAGGTCGTTCAAATTTTTTAGAATCAATTTTCTTACTTATAATTTCGATAAAATGATAATTTTAATTGAAAACAACTACTCATTTATGAGTATTGAATCTCAATTTACACTTAAAATAAGTAGTTATTTATCATTATATAGCAACTTCTAAAAAATAAATTAGCACTAGTTATGCAATTTTATTTTTCCCGAAACTATTGCAAATGGTATCTTTTTACTAATAAATGGTATGATTTTAACAATAAATGGTAATTTTTTTGTTAAAAAATTTGGTTGATATTATATAATATTATATTATTGTAGTGTAAATATTTCGGAAACCCCACAAAAACCCCACAAGATGAAATTAATTACATACAGACCTATCTCTTTTTTGTTGCTCAATTGCACAAATGTTCTTACTATAAAAAATGGTAGAGAAATTTTTACAGTAATTAGCATTAAAAATAATATCAATACTTTGTTATCAAATATTAGAACTGTTGTTTCAGAAGAACTTCAGAAAAGGATAGGTTTTTTCAATTTTAAAAATACAATCCAAAAAATTTATAAAGAACCCCAAGAATTTCATTTTATTAGGAAGAGTAAATCCGTCGTGGTTTAAGCAATGAAAATTGTCCCCACAACAATAATATTTGCAATTACAAACTGCGACTGAATTTATTCATAATAACTATTAAAATATTAACAAAAAAATCCCCACAAGATGAAAAAGATTACTCTAAAATTACTCGTATCACTTTTAATAAGCACATTATTATTTTCTTGTTCTTCAGAAGATGATGGAATTTTTATTGGTTCTGAAACATCGGAAGTAAAAGACATTCCATTAACCTATACAGCATTTGAATATGAAGTTTTAGGACTTGTAAACAATTATAGAGAAACTCAAGGATTGAGTTCACTATCAACACTTAATCTTGTTTCGAAAGAAGCTGAGAGTCATACAAACTATATGATTGAAAAAGGTGAAATTAACCATCATAATTTTGGGTCTCGCTCACAAAATTTAATTCAAAACGCTTCTGCTATATTAGTTGCTGAAAATGTAGCGTACGGATTTGCTACAGCTCAAGGAGTTGTAGATGCATGGCTTAAAAGTGATTCTCACAGGAAAAATATTGAAAATAGTTCTTTTACTGATTTTGGAATATCAACTGAAAAAGATGAAAAAGGAAACTACTATTATACACACATCTTTATCAAAAGATAATAATAAACTCGTCCCCACACAAGAGTTTCTTAACAAACAAGTTCACTTACTGTGATTGTTTTAAAAAGCATCTAAATTTATTAGGTGCTTTTCCTTTATTTTATAAGTATACATAATAAAACACTTCTGCATAACACTTAATTTGTTAATTATAAAACTAACAAAGCAATAGTTATTTTAGTTAGAATGATTAAATAAATATACGCATAGCATAAACCATATAAAATTCTAGTGATCAACTTAAAAAATGATCAAGGAGGTTCTATTTAAAAAAAACCTCTATTAATTGAAAATAATAAAAGTTAATAAAGACCTTAACTTAAAAACTGTACCTGTTTAAAAGTTTTCTTATTTATTTAGAAATATTTATATAATCTAAAAAAAACTATAAAAAAATGAAGTGCTCTATGAAATAAAGAAATTTACAAAACTCTATTATTTAAAACTGAGATAGAATATTTATATTAAACTATAAAAACAGTCAATAGATTAATAAATGTCGTCTACACAACCATAGTTATATTCAGTGTCTATGACTGTATATTTTTTCTTACTATAAAAAAAGACAGTCGTAACAAACAATTAGATTTCATGTCCCCACAACAATAGTCTCTTAAAGTTCTTAGCGTTACGACTGCGTTTCTTAATATTGCAACTAATCTTATACTTTATAAGATTTTTATTATTTCATCTTTATAATGATAAATTCTGTACGTCTGTTTAATTGATGTTCTTCTTCTGAACATTTTACTTTATTGCTACACTTGTTGACCAGTTGTGTCTCTCCAAATCCTCTGTACTCTGTAATTCTTGATGCATCAACTCCATTGCTTACCAAATAATCATAG
>CAJQNZ010000057.1 GCA_905479835.1 uncultured Flavobacteriaceae bacterium | reverse complement strand
ATACCATTTTCATTTGTTGGGAGAGTTGAAAAATATGGAGATCCTATTGATGTTCCAAAATAGGTCCATCCAGAATTATATATCCCATTATTAAAGTAGTTGTCTCTACCACTTGCTGAATTAGCAACTCCAAATTCATCCGTAAAATGAGGAGATTTTCCACTCTGATGCTTTGTATGGGTTAGTTCTGTTGAAATATGACTGATGAGTCCGTCAGGCTTTTTTAAATCAATAAATACGCCATATAGTGCATCAGGATAATTTGATAATTCTCTTCCAGATCTATCTTCAAAAGGATGTGACCAATAAAAATTCCAATTGGTTTTATCTCCTTTATAATTTAGTTGAAACAAGTATGATCCCAAAGTGTTCCCAAGAGCATTGATCTGATCTCCAATAGTAGAATCACTTCCTCCTGATTGTGCTGTGACTACTCTCAAATAATCTTTAAATGAAGAAGGTTGTTTTCCTAAAGTTGATGAAGTTCCTCCCCATTGAACGTAATGATTTAATCCAGTAATTAGCTCTAACTTGTTACTTAATTTGGATTTAAAATGCAAACTCTTATGATGTAGTCTTGCATTGTCAACGAAACGTTTATCGTTGAGTAAATAATCAGAATAATTTCCTTTAAATGAAAGCCAATTTTGAGCAAAGGGAAGTTTAACGAAATCAATAAGGTAGATATTATAACCAGGAAATGAACGAGCATTATTAGAATAAGTTATTTCACCATTGGATGAAGATAATCCTTCAAAAACAATATCACGATGTTTCACCCCAGCATCCAATTGTATTTTACCCCATCTCACAGAAGCATACAACTGGTTAATGATGGTTTCATTTTTATCTGCTACAGAACTTGTAGCCTGAATACCTAGTTCATAATCCACAGTTCCATATTCTAACTCATTTTTAAAATTCCTAAAGAATCCAGCACTTATTTGTGCATTATTACTATTCGGTATAGAACCAAATCTATTGGCTGTTTGCCAAAAAGTCAAACTATCTTGAGTAGAAACATTGGAATTGAGTTCTAGTGAATAACTCAAATTTGAATCTTGTGAATACCCTTTGGTAACTAATAGTAAAAATAGGAAGGCAACATATATAGCGTATTTCATGATAAAAACTATTTTTTGACAAAAGTACTTAATTTTAAAGAATAGCATATTGTTAATTATTTGTATTATTGTCAATTAAAGTAGCCACTTAATTTTGATTGCAAAGCGATGGTCACGGAGCGGTGATCAATGAGCGGAGTCTAAGTAAATCAAAACAACTTAAAAACTAATTATAATAATAGTTACTTGTTATAAATGAAAAAAATAACATTTCTTTTAGTAGTATTTTGCTCAATTGTAGTATTCTCTCAGGAGAATTCATCTTATATTCAAGCAGATTATTTTTATGGGAATGTGTTGGGTACCAATCCGGATGCGTTGATTTTTCTTGAAGGTCATCCCAAAGGTTTTTTTATTAGTTGCAATAAAAGAACAACCGGTGATCAAGGTTGGCAAGAACTCTATAACTATCCAGATTTCGGATATTCAATTGGCTTTCAAGATTATAATTCAGAAATTTTAGGAAAGTTATATTCTGTATATGGGCACTATAATTTTTATTTGACAAATAGAAAAAGTAAAAATCAACTTATTTTACGATCTGGAATCGGACTAGCCTATAGTACCAATCCATATGATAAGGAGACAAATAATAAAAATACAGCACTTGGAACTACACTGAATTCAAGTACCTATTTTAAATTATATTTTCAACGAGAAAATCTGTTTAAAAATATTGGGATGAATGCTGGTTTAACATTTATTCATGCTTCCAATTCAAATATTAAATCACCTAATTCTGGTGTTAATGTATGGGCAGCAACGCTTGGGCTAACATATGATTTGGACACCTCTGAAGAACCAATCGAATTTATTCCATCTACGCTAAGTAAAGAATTTATAGAGCCTATAAAATTTAATTTTGCTCTGAGAGGAGGTGTAAACGAGTCTGCGATTATTAATAGTGGAGTGAAACCATTTTATGTAGTTTCAGCCTACGCAGATAAGAGATTGAATCGCAAGTCTGCAATTCAATTTGGTGCAGATCTATACATTTCACCCATTTTAAAAACATATTATGAGTTGAATTTGGTTATACCATTCACTGATTTAAAAGAAGCAGATAGTTTTTCAAGGGTTGGATTGTTTTTTGGGCATGAGTTGTTTATCAATAAAATGTCAATAGAAACCCAAGTTGGATATTACCTTAAATACCCTTTTGAATATGATTCAAGAGTTTATGAAACATTAGGTATTAAGCGCTATTTTGGACAAAAATGGTTTGGTTCAATAAGGTTAAAAGCACATGGAGCGAATGCTGAAACTGTAGAATTTGGTGTTGGAATAAGAATATAGTTATGATCTTAACAAGTTATGAGCGTTGGTCACAGAGTGGAGTTCAGTGTCATAAGTAAATTGAAGTGCGTCGAATTGATATAATGTGAGCCCAAGTACATCGAAATGAATCAAAGTATGACCGTTATAAAATAATGAAGAGATACACATGAAAAATTACATATTCTTTTTTGTCGTTTTATTTTTGGCAAATTGCTTTTCTCAAAATAATAATAAAATCTCTGAAACTATAGAACTGGATTTTTTTTATGGCAAATTAATTGAACATGATAAGAAATTAAAAAGTGCAATTCAAGAGGACCCTTTTGGTTTTTTAATTTCTTGGAATTATATAAAAAATCAACCTTCTGAATATAATGAAATGTATAATTATCCAGAAAGAGGGTATTCATTTTTATATGAAAATTTCAATTCAAGTGTTTTAGGAGAAGTATATGCAGGATACAGACATTACACCTATAATTTATCGCCACAAAAAAAGAATCAGTTAAAATTAACTACTGGATTTGGAATAGGATATGCAACAGAGAAGTATGATGAAGTTTCAAATAATTTTAACCAAGCAATAGGCTCAAATTTGTTGGCATCTGCATATGTAAAACTAAATTATTTGCAACTTTTTATTGACAACAAGTTGAGTGTAAATTCAGGGTTGAGTTTGATTCATTTTTCAAATATTGGTTTGAAAAACCCTAATTTAGGTATAAACACAATCGCTCTTAATATAGGTGTAAAGTATGATTTACAAGAAAGTGATTTAATAAAACAAGAAAACGATATTAATTCTATTGATTCGAAGATCAATTATAATTTAATTTTAAGAAGCGGTGTTAATGAATCTTTAATTATCGATAGTGGCTTGTTTCCATTTTTTACTGCAACTTTTTACGGAAGTAAAAAATTGAACAATTACTCAGCTATAACCGCTGGATTGGATTTTTTTAATAGTAGATTTTTAAAACAACATATCATACATTTAAATCAAAATGAAAGTGGAAATTATAGCGAGAATGAGTATAATCGTGGAGGTATATTTATAGGTCATGAATTGACTCAAAATAATTTTTCATTTATCTCGCAGATAGGATATACATTTTATTCACCTGTTCCTTATGTAAGTAATATATATGAACGATTTGGATTTAAGTATAAGTTAAGTAATCATTTATTTTCTGAAGTAACCATGAAAGTAAACCTGTTTAGAGCAGAAGCATTAGAAATAGGAATAGGATATAAATTTTAAGTAGATGAAGAAGTATGTTTATTTAGTTTTAGTGATTTTTTTATACAGTTGTGATAGCAAAGACACAGGAGATTGTTTCCAAACTGCTGGAGAGATAGTTAACAACGAAGTTGCAGTTGCTTTTTTTGACAAAATAGTGGTTCATCAGAATGTCGAATTATTTATTCAAGAAGGTCCTGTTCAAAAAGTAGAAATTGAAACGGGAGAGAATTTGTTCTCGGATATTAAAGTAAATGTTGTAGATGGAGAATTAATTTTAACCAATGAAAACAAATGTAATTTTGTAAGAGAGTATAGTCTAACGAAGGTATATGTAACTTCACCTAATTTAACTAGAATAAGAAACGCTTCAGAATTAAATGTGAATTCTATCGGTATATTAACTTATCCTTCTTTGTATTTAATGTCAGTCGGAAAAGATAAAGAGTTTTTGTCCGTAGGAGATTTTCATTTAAAAATTGAGAATGAAAGTGTTAGAATATGGGGAAATGGCGTTGCAGTTTTTTTATTGAAAGGCTTTTCTGATAAGTTGGATATCAATTTCTCAACTGGAGATACAAGAATAGAAGCCGATAACTTCAAGGTAAAAAACATTGTTATAAGACAAATAAGTTCCAATGATATGATTCTATTTCCAGAAGAAAGTATAACAGGTACAATTCATTCGACAGGAGATGTCATATTATATAATTCTCCGCCAATTATAGATGTTCAAGAACTAAGTGTAGGGGAGTTGATCTTTAAATAAAGTTCTATTATTGAATGAAATTTCGTAGTCTACTATAGCCCTTTTTCGCAATCAGTTTTTTTGGTATAGTAATCATTGTTAGGTGTTCACTGAGCGGAGTCGAAGTGAGTCTAAGTAAGTAGAGTTCTGACAGAAACATTCTCAATAAAAAAAGACCGTCAAGCGTATAGCAGACGGTCTTTTTATTTTTTATAAA
>CAJQNZ010000056.1 GCA_905479835.1 uncultured Flavobacteriaceae bacterium | reverse complement strand
TAAAACCCCTGTTCTCGATACAAATTTCACTCATATCCATTCGCAAAAATTCACTCGAACTGACGATAAATAAAAATAATTAAAAAAAGTTGGAGAATTTATAAATGTAAAGTATATTTGTCATTAAGTAAAGTATTTTATTCTTAATGGAAAATTAACTTATTTAAAAACCACCCTTATGAAAACTAATAAAATGATAGAATGTGAACGAAATCAACTCAATAGATTCAGTAAATATCAACTACCTACTAAATTTAAAACTATAGGAATGGTAATTTTAATACTTTCCTTTATAGGATTGATGTCTAGACTGTTTATGGATGATACCAATGAAATAGTGAGAGAAATTTCTAAAAAGGGAATACTCATAGGAATGCTTCTTATTTCTATTTCTAAAGATACAATTGAAGATGAAATGACTGCTACTTTACGTTCGAAGTCCTACTCTATCGCATTTGTATCTGGTGTTTTTTATACCATTATAATGCCTTATGTAGATTATGGTGTTTCTTCAGCAGTAAATTCTGGAGAAGAAGTAGTAAAAGATTTAGGAGATTTTCAAATTCTTATTTTTATGCTGATGATTCAACTGTTGTTCTTTCATACTTTAAAAAGAGCTAGTTAATGAAAAATACTGTAAAAGTACAACGTGCAATTCTCGACATTACACAAGAAGAATTGGCGCAAAGAATAGGAGTCTCACGACAAACGATCAATTCGATTGAAAAAAACAGGTATGTGCCTTCTACTGTGTTGGCTCTGAAACTTTCTCATATATTTAATGTTCCTGTTAATTCATTTTTCAGTCTTGCTGAAGAAGATTATCATTAGACAATAAATAATTATATTTACTGCTAAATTTAATAATATGAAAAAAGTAGTATTGTTGTTTGTCATATTAATGGCTCAATTCGTTTTCTCACAATCCTATAAAAAATCAGAACCACTAGTTCACACCTACTCTATTGTTGCTATGGATTCAATAACTGGCGATATGGGAGTTGCTGTACAATCGCATTGGTTCAGTGTCGGGACTACGGTGACCTACGGAGAAGCAGGAGTTGGTGTTGTGGCTACGCAATCACTAGTAAATCCTATGTATGGTCCCAAAGGATTGGCATTGATGAAACAAGGACTATCTGCTCGACAAGCTATGGATGTATTGATTGAAAATGATGATGGACATATGTACCGTCAAGTTGCTATGTTAAACACCCATGGAGATGTTGCTGCTCATACTGGAAGTTCATGTATTGATATGGCTGGAGATAGACAAGGTAAAAACTTTTCTGTCCAAGCCAACATGATGCTTAACAATACGGTATGGGATGCAATGGCAATAGCATTTGAATCTAAAGAAGGAACACTTGCTGAGCGTATGCTTGCCTCTTTACAAGCCGCAGAAAATGAAAAAGGAGATATTCGAGGGAAACAAAGTGCCGCCATACTTATTGTAAAAGGCCGTAGTACTGGAAATTCTTGGGAAGATATTGTAATGGATTTACGAGTGGAAGACCATAAAGATCCGATACAAGAATTGGGAAGAATCATGAGAATTCACCAAGCATATGATTATATGAACAAAGGTGATCTCGCTATGGAAGAAGGAAATTCTAAAGAAGCAGAGCATTTATATTTACAAGCACAAAAAATGTTTCCTGATAATCTTGAAATGAAATATTGGTATGCTGTAAACCTACTGAACAACAGAGAAATTACAAAAGCATTGCCAATTTTAAAATCGATCTTTAATGAAGATAAAAACTGGCAAGTTTTAATTCCAAGATTGGTAAAAAGTAAGTTGCTTATAATTTCTGATAAAGATTTAAGCCGAGTAATGTCAATTTAATATCATTACTGTTTTCGCAGAAATGATATTATAAAACCTTTTTCATCACTAGAGACTTCGCAACAGTTTCATTCCATTCGGATGCTGGATTGCTGTCTTTAGTGATTCCACCTCCTATAAAAATAGATGCATTCTTACAATCATCATCTATATTCATACACCTTAAATTTACAAACAAATCAATTTTTTCATCCCTTATTTCGCCCAGAAAACCTGTGTAATATCCACGGTCATAATTTTCATTATCCAAAATAAATTTCTTGGCAGTTTCCTTAGGCATTCCACATACTGCAGGTGTAGGATGCAATACCTGAATTAGTTTTTTAACACCTACATCAGAAGAGGATATTTCTCCAGAAATATCAGCCCTTAAATGAACGAGATTTCCTGCTTTTACTGTATAAGCCTCAGAAATTGTAAGTTTTTTACTTTCCAATTTTGAAACAATATAATCGGTTACAATCTGATGCTCATTGGTCTCTTTTTCATTCCATAAAACATTCAAATCACCTTTATATTCTTGAGTAGAAGCCAATGACATTACAGAAAAATTATCATTTTCGACATTGAGTAAAGTTTCTGGCGTAGCGCCAAGCCACATTCCACTGACTGGATGATACCATAGATATACAAAGGCATTCAGATAAGAACTTGCTAATTTTTTAAATGTTTCAAAACCATTAAACTCCTCAATTTCCATACATTCTTTTCTAGACAATACCACTTTGTCTGTTGCAGAAGTATTTATAAAAGTAATCCCTTTTTCAACCAATTCTATATGCTTATCACGACCATTTACTGAATTGGTTTTTTTATTTTCTTCAAATAAAATAGGTTGTAATTTAAAGACATCTTTTACTGAATCGGTTTCAGGAATAAACAAAGTCTTGTCTATTCCGTTAAATGGTGCAAAAACAAATCCATTTGTATCAAATTCTGATGTAAAATGAGTGAAAGCATCCTTTTGAAAAACAGCAATTGCTTTTGTAGCATTGGGTTTTCTATAGATTACAAATGGTATCTTATTTTTTAAAGATGCTGCTATTCTTTCTTCTTGTGTTTTCACTCTTCTAGCACTTTTATCAATTCATTTTTAATCACTTCATATCTTGACCATATCAAGTCATGTCCTGCACCATCAAGCTCAAGCATTTCGAAACACTCATTTTTAAACTGTTTTTCTATAAATTCTGAATTTCCAATAGGAACAATCCAATCTTTATTTCCATGTATTGCATACACTGAAGAAAGTGTATTTCCCCAATTTTCTTGGTGTTTTCTTAAATCTTCTTGATGTTGCAGTTTTTCAATTGAAGCCGCTTGAAGGATTTCAGGCATAAGCCATCGTGTAAGTCTCCATCTATAAAAATTTATCGCCCAGAACATGGGTTCTACTTCTGAGTAAACTGCAGGAGCAGGCAACACAATTTTTTTATACAACTTTTTGGATCCCAACGCAATAGGACCTCCATAAGAATATCCTACTATCACAGTATTTGGGGCTCCTATACTGTCGGTAATTGAATTGAGCAATTCAATTTCTCTTGCAATAATTGTTACTTTCCTTAGGTTTTCTTCTCCATAACCCATTCTGTCATAAGCAAAGATATTGGCCTTTTTATTAAGATCTTTATCTTTTAAATACTTTTCGTAATCCATTGCAGATCCTGGACTTCCGTGGACAAATACAAGATTGGGCAATAGTGTATCTACCTCTTTTCTTGTCGAAATAATTCTAATATTATTTGCTTTAAAATTTTTATAATTAATGAATACTTCAATATCTGAATCCTTGAAAGATTCCTGAATAGTTACATCTGATTTTGGCTTAAAAAAGATGTTGATAAGAATGATAAATAAGACCAATAGCACCAACAATATACTAATGGAAATTTTAAATAACTTCTTTAAAAAACGCATTGAACTTATTTTTTAAGTAAAACTATGTTGGTGAGTTTACACAATGAAACTAGATTATCTTGCTCATCGGTCACTTTAATTTCCCACAAGTGAGTCGTTCTACCTTTATGGATACATCTTGCTGTTGCAGTAACGATTCCTTCTTTCACACTTTTAAGATGGTTGCAAGTAAGTTCTATTCCTCTGATTTCATATTTATTGGCATCTATAGATATCGCAGATGCTGGACTTCCTACACTTTCTGCCAATGCTGCTGTTGCTCCACCGTGCAACAATCCCATAGGTTGATGAACTCTAGAATTAACAGGCATTTGAGCCACTAAATAATCTTCTCCTATATCAGTATATTTAATTTCTAATGTTTCCATCAGTGTGTTTTTACTGACAGAATTATTTAATTGATCTAAAAATTTTTGTTTATTCATTTACAAATTTATTTAGTTGTAAAAATAATGAATCTAAACATTAAATAGTATTTTTGCAACATATTAAAAAGAGAATGATTTATAAAATAAGAGCAATACTAGACGTTGAAAAAGATGTAATAAGAGACATCCTAATTGACAGCTCACATAATCTTGAAGATTTACATAAAATCATTGCAAAAGCTTTTGGATTCAACGGTCAAGAAATGGCTTCTTTTTACCTTTCTGATTCAGATTGGAATCAAGGTGAAGAAATTCCACTATTTGATATGTCTGATGCTGGTGAATCTTTTTCAATGCAATCACATATTTTAAATAATACACTTCAGAATATAGGTGACAAACTTATATATGTCTATGATTTCATGTCAATGTGGACATTTTATATAGAACTATCAGACAATACTAGTAAAGAATCATTAACTGCTCCAAAAGTGGCATTTGCATTTGGTGATGCTCCTGAAGAAGCTCCTGAAAAAACTTTTGAAGCGGAACTATTTTTAGAAGACGAAGAAGAATTTGAAAATCAAGATATATTTGACAATATCGATGATTATGATTTTTAAGCAGTAAAGTATTAATCTAGTTAACATTATTCTAAAGAAGTTTTTTTAACATTTCTTATCTACTCTTCCTTCATTAAAAATTGAAAACATAATTCACAATTTCCCTGTAACAAAATTGTATCTTGGTCGTTTAACTTATATCAACCAAATCAATCTTTTCTATTGGAAACCATATTATCACTTAAAAATCTTGATAAAAAGTACGGCGCTGTTCATGCTGTTAATAATTTATCATTTGAAATAAAAAAAGGAAATGTTTACGGTATTCTAGGACCTAATGGTAGTGGAAAATCTACAACACTTGGAATTATCCTCAATGTTGTCAATGCAACTTCTGGAGAATTCAGTTGGTTTGACGGAAAAGTTTCTACACATGAAGCACTTAAAAAAGTAGGAGCGATAATTGAACGCCCAAATTTTTACCCTTATATGTCGGCTATTCAGAATCTGAAATTGGTCTGTAAAATTAAAGGTGTTTCCTATGGTAATATTGAAGCAAAATTAAAAGCTGTCAATCTTTACGATCGAAGAGATAGTAAGTTTAAAACTTTTTCTCTAGGAATGAAACAACGATTGGCAATTGCATCTGCATTGTTGAATGATCCTGAGATATTGATATTGGATGAACCTACCAATGGTCTCGATCCACAAGGAATTCATGAAATCAGACAAATCATAAAAGACATCGCTACTAATGGTACTACCATTCTTCTTGCTTCACATTTATTGGATGAAGTTGAAAAAGTATGTTCGCATGTTGTTGTTTTACGCAAGGGAGAACGATTGTATGCTGGTCGTGTAGACGAGATGATTTCTAGTCATGGCTTTTTTGAATTAAAATGCGACCAACATGATGAATTGATAAAACTACTTGAAGATAATCCATCTTTTGGAAATATTAAAATTGAAGAAAATTTAATTACTGCATTTTTAAATAACCCATTAGAATCTGCAGAATTTAATAAACTGCTTTTTGACAACGGTATTGTTTTATCCCATTTAGTAAAACGAAAAGAAAGTCTTGAAGAACAATTTTTGAAACTTACCGACAATAACTAATCCAACCAAAGAGAAAACATAATGCTACGACTTATAAATTTAGAATTACAAAAACTTTGGTTAAATAAGGCCAGTAAAGTTTTAATTTTCATATCCTTTATTTTACCATTTACAGTATTAATATTATCGTCAATTAAAATAAATTTCTTTGGCTTTTTTACTCTAGAATTGGGGGAATTAGGCATTTTTAATTTTCCAATAATCTGGCATATAACAACCTTTTTTGCTTCCCAATTCAAGTTTTTCTTTGCTATTGTTGTTGTAAGTATGATTGGTAATGAATACAGCAATAA
>CAJQNZ010000055.1 GCA_905479835.1 uncultured Flavobacteriaceae bacterium | reverse complement strand
AATTGGTCTTAAAACTTGGAAGTCTATTTTTTTGTAAATATTTTGGAACATAATGTGCAGATATTCCCGAAAGTCTCCCTGTTTTTATTCCATTTTTTTCACCTAATTCTGGACTTCCTTGTAAAAAAATCATTTTTCCATTCAAGAAATCTGCATTCTTTTTTCTATTGATATACATTAAAAGTGCATTTCGAGCACCTTTTATCTGCATAGGGAGAGATTCTTTGGTTAAAGGAATGTATTTGGTTCCAGAAGTTGTTCCAGAAGTCTTGGCAAAATACGCTGGCTTTCCCTTCCATAAAACATCTGACTCACCCAAAACTAGACGATCTACATAAGAAGTTAATGCCTCGTAATCACGAATAGGAACATTGGATTTAAAATCAGAATAGGTTTTTATTTTGTCAAAAAAATGGTCTTTGCCAAAAACAGTATGTTTAGCCTCAGAAATTAATTTTTTTAAAACCCTCTGCTGTGTTTTTATAGGATTATTTGCTCTTTTATAAATCCTTCTAGTGATTCGTTTGGCATATGGTACTGCAAGAATTGATTTTATATTCATTTATTCAAAATCAATAAAATTAACAGGATTAACAGGATAACTATCGCTCCATAATTCGAAATGTAGATGTGGCCCTGTTGTCAATTCTCCAGTCGAACCTGAACTTGCTATCACTTCACCTGATTTTACAAGATCTCCTTGTTCTTTATTCAAGGTTCCATTGTGTTTATAAATTGACGTATATCCTTCAGAATGTTCAAGTATAATTACATGTCCTGTTGCTGGTGTCCAATCTGCAAAAATAACTCTTCCGTCTGCAACTGCTTTTACAGGTGTTCCTTTTTTAACTGCTATATCAACTGCATAATGCTTTTCATCAATATTATATTGAGCAGTAATTACTCCAGTAACTGGTGCAAAAAATACGATGTCTATATCTTTTTTAGCCTCTTCGAAAAAACTATATTTATCTTCTCTTTCTATTTCTGTTCTGAAAAGGGAATCAATTTCAGTAGAATTAATAGGCAACGAGTCTTTATCAAATTGAATGGTTTCAAGAACAGAATCTCTATCAAATGTAAATCCAGAAACATCTCCAATCAATACCTCTTTTACTCTATTAATATACACACTATTTACTGCCAGTATATTTTCTAATGAATCAACTTTTATCACTAAATCTGTTGCCTGCTTGGTCAATCTTGCAGATGAGTATCCTGGAATATATTCTTTTAAAGGTGTAAAAGCAATCAAAAGTGAAGTGAGTGTAATTAATAAAATAGTAAAAAATCCTCCAAATATAAAGACATTCAGTCGACTCAATTTAAAAGATACTTTTTCTTCAAATGTATCTTCATTGATAACTACCATTCGGTATTTATCAATGAGTTTCTGTGATAATTTTTTTTTATTGGAATTGCTATGTGCCATTATGATCTATGAAAACAAATATACAAAGGAAATTTGTTAAGAAAAGTCTAAAATAGAAATGATTATTACCTTCTATTTATTTTTTATAAAAATTCATTTCATCCAAGTAATTCCAGACATTATGTGGCAATAAAGGTCTTATATTGAACTTGTTTTTAATAGATTTTCTAATAAAAGTTGAAGATATTTCAACAATTGGAGCGTTTACTTTATGAATTTTTGGGTGATTTTCAAACTGTGTTTCGGTGACTCCTTTAGAAATTCTAGGATAAACATATATATGATGATTTTCTAAAATAGCCTCATAATTTTTCCACTTATGAAAACTCTTCAGATTGTCTTCTCCCATAATTAAACTAAATGTATGGTCTGAATGTTTTTCTTTAATATGTGCCAAAGTAGTAACCGTATAAGAAGGCTGTGGTAAGTCAAATTCTATTTTAGAAGATTTTAATTTCGGATAGTTATCCAGTGCAATATCTACCATTGCAAGTCTATGATGATTATCTAATAATGAATCCTTTTTTTTATGAGGATTATGTGGCGTAACGACAAGCCATATTTGGTCTAAATCAGAATTTTCAACCATATGATTGGCAATAATTAAATGACCAATATGTATTGGATTAAAACTCCCAAAATACAACCCAATATTCATCCCTATTTTACTTTTTTTTTATCATTCACAAATTCATCAACCATTTTATAGGCTTGTGCAAGCGCTTCATCTAAATGTTCATTTACAACAATCTTGTCAAACAGTGGCGAGGTTGCAAGTTCAGCGGAAGCCTTGGCTACTCTCATATTGATCTTATCGTCACTCTCTGTTTTACGCTTTTTTAATCTAATTTTTAGTTCATCAATACTTGGCGGTTTCACAAAAATAGCAAGTGTTTCTTTTGGAAATTTCCTTTTAATTCTCAATCCTCCAGAAACATCAATATCAAAAATTACATGTTTTCCAAGTGCCCAAATACGCTCAACCTCAGTCTTTAAAGTCCCATAAAAATTATCTCTATACACTTCTTCCCATTCAAGGAATTCATCGTGCTTGATTTTATTTTTAAATTCTGATGCAGATAAATAATAATAATCTTCTCCTTCAATTTCTTCACCTCTTCTATCACGTGAAGTTGCTGAAATTGAAAAATCCAATTGCAATTCAGATTGCTTTAATAAATGCCTTACGATTGTTGTTTTTCCTGATCCAGAAGGTGCTGAAAAGACAATAAGTTTCCCTTTTTTATTCATTTATAGAACATTTAAATTTTGTTCTTTGATTTTTTCCAGTTCATCTTTCATTTGAACCACCCATTTTTGCATTCCTGCAAAATTCGCTTTTGAACCTATGGTATTTATTTCTCTTCCTATTTCTTGTGTTATAAATCCAAGTTTTTTACCATTGGATGTGTGAGAATTTAATTCTTTTGTGAAATATTCTAAATGACTTTTTAAACGAACTTTTTCCTCTGTAATATCCAGTTTTTCTAAATAATATATTAGTTCTTGTTCATAACGGTTTTCATCAACTTTTACTTCAAGTTCTGATATTGCTTTTTGCAGTTTCTCCTTTACATTTTGAATTCTTTGAGGATCAAGTATAATGACTTGATTTAAAAAATCATTTATTAAAGAAACTCTTTTTTCAAAATCTTGTTTTAGTACTTTACCTTCATCTTGACGGTATTTACTTATTTTCTTTAATGTTTCTGAAATTGCTACATCAATTTCTGCCCATTCTGTTTCATCAATTTCACCTTTTTTAGTCTCTAGTGTTTCTGGTAAACGTATTGCCATTTGAAGTAATTCCAATTCTGATGCTTTTGAAATTGATTTCAATTGTTCCATATACGTTTTAATTGCTTTTTCATTCAATTGAGAAGTAACAGTCTCTCCAATATTTTCAATATATATTGAGAAATCAACTTTTCCTCTTACGATAGCACTCGCAATTTTTTTACGTACTTGAAGTTCTTTTTCTTTAAAATAAGAAGGCATCCTTACATTTAAATCTAAATTTTTACTATTAAGAGATTTAATTTCAATCGTAATTTTTTTTGTTGGTAATTGAATTTCGGTTTTACCGTAACCTGTCATTGATAATATCATCAGTAATAAATATAAGTAAGCAAAGATACATATTTTAACTCTTATATGAATGTATGCCCAAAAAATATGGAATACCAAAAAATTGTTTGATCGAGTGAAGTCAATAACTCATTTTTTTGAATTCTTACTATTCATAACCTCTTGACTATACTCAAGAAGATACTATTCCTGTTTTTTACAAATTTCATTCTTAAAACTTTATCATAAAAAAAGCGTTCACATTAAATGTGAACGCTTTCTAAAAATAATTTTTAAGTGTTTAATCCAATGCTGGAATACGCAATACTTGTCCTGGATAAATTTTATCAGGATGAGAAAGCATTGGTTTATTTGCTTCAAATATTTCTGGATACTTCATTGCATTACCATAATATGTTTTAGCTATTTTTCCTAGAGTATCTCCAGAAACAACAGTGTGAAATTGTGAAACTGGCTCTACAGGAGCAGCGATAGTCATTCTATCATCTACAGAACCTATTCCTTCAGTATTTCCTACAACAAGCACTACTTTTTCACGAGTAGATTGAGAATCAACTTCACCCCATACTGTTGCCGTTTCTCCAGCAACTTCTATATTTAAATCTGTAACGTTAAATCCAAGTGTTTCAACTGCATTTTTCAATCCTGATGCAGCTTCTACTGCCGCTTCTGCCGCTTCTTCTCCTGTCGTTTTTCCAATGCCAAAAACTTTAGCTCCGGCGTTTTTAATAAATGAAAATAATCCCATGTTTTTTTTAAATTTTAATTGTTAATAATTTTTCTTTTTTCAGAATGTCAATATACAACATTTATTATAGTTTTTATAAGTTATAAAAAAATTATATTTGTTGAAAAATCGATTCAAATGACTGTTTACAATATTGGTGCCAAAAACTCTCTATTAAATAAATTTGTTTCTGAAATTAGAGATGAATCTGTGCAACAAGACTCCTTACGTTTTAGAAGAAATATAGAACGTATTGGAGAAGTATTGGGTTATGAATTAAGTAAAGTGCTTTCCTATTCTAGTTCAGAAGTTAAAACGCCTTTGGGAAATAAATCTATAAATCTTCCTACTGAAGATATCGTTTTATGTTCTATTTTAAGAGCAGGACTTCCATTACATAACGGTTTATTAAACTATTATGATAAGGCAGAAAATGCATTTGTGTCTGCCTACAGAAAGCATATTAATGAAAAAGAATTTGAAATAAAAATTGAATATCTTGCAACTCCTGATCTCCATGGTAAAACTCTTTTACTTGCAGACCCAATGTTGGCTACAGGAAGATCACTAGTGGATACATACAAAGCACTACTAAAAAAAGGTGTTCCAAAAGAGATTCATATCATATGTGTTATCGGTTCTGAAATAGGAATTGAATATATAAAGAAACACTTTCCAGAAAACACAAAGTTATGGATTGCTGCAATTGATGAAAAATTAAATGATAAAGGATATATTATACCAGGACTTGGAGATGCTGGAGATTTATCTTACGGAAGCAAGTTATAAAAAAAAATGCCCAAAAGAAATCAAAAGCAAACCAATAACAATAAACTCTTTTCTGAAAGTTTCGGGAATCAGTTCAACATAATTGGCTAAAATAATTGATAGAGGGAAAAACAAAAACAGAAGGCTAGAATTGTCTTTAACTGGAGCAAATAAAAAGGCTACTATTCCTAGCAATACATGAATGACTATTTGAATCCAAACAGCTTTTAATTCATGAGCTAGTGTGTTAATTTTAATGCTTATATATATGATTGCTATGATGGCCAATATTAATAAAATTGATGTCGAATAGATAATCGAATGTGATAGATAATCTATATTATATTCAAAAATTAATTTGTCAAAAAAAACTTCAGTTCCATTAGTCATAAAATAATAGGTAAATACTAAAAAAAGTGGCGTTATAAATCCGACAATAGGGATTAAAAAGTTACGTGTCTGATTTTTTTTCAGTTCAATGAGTGCAACAAAAATTAAAAGAAAAAATATTGAGCTCCACATATAGAATAAAGATGCAATTCCTACCCAAAATCCAAAATCAAATATTTTTTCTTTTACACTCTTATTAGATTTTATACTATATAATCTTCTAAAACCTAATAATAAAGCTATATGTGATATAAATACATTTCCCACATTCATTGTTTCTGGGAAAATTCCAAATAAAATTGCTAAAAAAAGCAATACGTATGAATTCATTCCAGACAAATGATTTTTCCGATTGATAAAACGAATAAGAAAAAATAGCGTTAAAAAAAGTGGTAGAAACGCAACCTTTTTTAACAATTCCATAAATGAAAAAGGAGTTGTATTTATAAATATTAAAAACAATATATAATATACCAAAAACAGTACACCAATAAAAATGGAATTGATTGGTTTAGTTTTTTTAAAAAAATTGGCTATCATCTGGAGTTTTTATACATTTGCAAAGTAAATACAATTAACAATGATTGCAAACAATATTTTTAGAGCTATTAGTTATTTTTTCACTGAAATAGCGTTTTTACCACTTGATGGAATTCGTTTTATGGATAACTGGTGGTTACAAAATACTTTTAATTGGGTTTTAATGATTATCTGTATGGTTGCTTTTACCTACTGGATGGGTCAACTTATGAAATTCAAAAAAGAAGGGACTGAATAGTTCTTTACAATTTAATTCCTTTTAATTTTTTCCTGTGGGAAGTAAAAATAAACTGAAACGATTTCGAGAAAATGATACGTTTTCTAATGTTGTTCAACCAACTCGTGAAACCATTCTAGCAAATCAATTTCAGTATAAAGGACGATGGAATACTTTCTTTAAAAATGACAATCCTATTGTTCTAGAATTAGGATGTGGAAAAGGAGAATATACACTTGCACTTGCTGATAAAAATCCAACTAAAAATTTTATTGGTATAGATATAAAAGGAGCCCGTTTCTGGAGAGGTGCTAAAACTGCTCTGGAAAATGAAAACTTAAATGTTGGCTTTCTTCGAACTCAGATTGAATTAATTAATCAATGTTTTGAAGAAAACGAAGTTGACGAAATCTGGATTACATTTCCTGATCCTCAGATAAAATATACACGTACAAAGCATCGTTTAACAAATCAAGATTTCTTAAAAAAATACCATACAATCCTAAAACCAAATGGAATCATTCATTTAAAAACCGATAGTGAATTTATGCACGGTTATACTCTTGGTCTATTGCATGGTGAAAAGCATGAAGTTTTATACGCTCACCATGACGTTTATAATAATAAGCAACACGCTCCAAAAGAAGTAATTGATACGCAGACTTTTTACGAAAGCCAATATCTAGAAACAGGAAAAGCAATTACCTATATAAAGTTTCGATTGAATTACAAATAGTCATTTCGAGCATCGTCGAGAAATTTCATAAATTTTTTATATAACTAATCAATTTTTGTATCTTTCATTCGATGAAAGACAATGAAAATTTCTTCGAAAAATCCTATTCTGTTGCGAGACTTATTCCATATGGTAGAGTAACTAGTTATGGAGCAATAGCAAAATATCTAGGCGCTGCTAGATCAGCAAGAATGGTAGGATGGGCAATGAATTCCTCGCACAATGATGAAAGCATTCCTGCACATCGTGTTGTAAATAGAATGGGGCTTTTAACAGGAAAACAACATTTTGAAGGAACCAATCTCATGCAGCAATTACTCGAAAGTGAAGGTGTTAAGGT
This sequence comes from uncultured Flavobacteriaceae bacterium, assembly GCA_905479835.1. Taxonomy (GTDB): domain Bacteria; phylum Bacteroidota; class Bacteroidia; order Flavobacteriales; family Flavobacteriaceae; genus Urechidicola. Next base: position 2,455 of record CAJQNZ010000055.1, on the reverse strand, counting down.
TGTCGATAATCAAATTCAAGATTTTGAAAAAATATTCTGGAATCCTTCAGAAGAATTAAATTTATAAATACTCTTTTAATTATTCATTTTTCATTCTGTCTTTTTAATTGAATAACTGTATATTTGTTGTTTAGAATCATTATAATTTAGACGCGTGAGTATTCGAAAAAAAGATATATTAAAAGCACTTGAAACTATTACTGCTCCTGGAGAAGGAAAAAGTTTAATCGAAAGTAATTCAGTAAAAAATATAGTTGTTTTTGACAAAGAAATCATTCTAGATGTTGAAATAAGTAATCCTTCTTTACAAGCTAAAAAACGTATTGAAGTGGATATATTAAAAACTATTCACGAAAAAGTACATCCAAAAGCCGACATAAAAGTCAATGTAAAAACAGTTGCTGTTGAAAAGCCAACCAATGAAATTAAAGGAAAAGAAATTCCAGGTATAAAAAACATTATTGCCATTGCATCAGGAAAAGGAGGAGTTGGAAAATCAACTATTACTTCCAATGTTGCTGTAACTTTGGCAAAAATGGGATTCAGTGTAGGAATTTTGGATGCTGATGTATATGGTCCTTCAACTCACTTGATGTTTGACGTAGCAAATGCCAAACCTATTGCAGTAAATATTGATGGAAGATCAAAAATGAAACCTGTAGAAAATTACGGAATCAAGATTCTTTCTTTGGGCTTTTTTACACAGCCAAATCAAGCCGTAATATGGCGAGGACCAATGGCTTCAAAAGCCTTAAAACAAATGATTTTTGATGCGGATTGGGGAGAATTAGACTTTCTATTAATTGATCTACCTCCTGGAACTGGAGATGTGCATTTATCAATTGTACAATCATTACCTATCACAGGAGCAGTAATCGTAAGTACACCTCAGAATATTGCACTTGCAGATGCTAAAAAAGGTGTCGCCATGTTTCAACAAGAAAGTATTAATGTTCCAGTGCTAGGAATTGTAGAAAATATGAGTTATTTCACTCCTGCTGAATTACCAGAAAATAAATATTATATTTTTGGGAAAGATGGTGCTAAGAATCTTGCTGTTGATTTGGACACAAGATTTCTCGGCGAAGTTCCTTTGGTACAGAGCATAAGAGAGTCTGGAGATTTTGGTCATCCAGCAGCACTGCAAGAAGGAACAGAATTGGAAGAAATATTTGTAGAGATAACTAAAAATATAGCCTCAGAAATAGTGAAAAGAAATACTTCTCTACCTCCGACTGAAGTAGTAAGGATTACTACAATGAGTGGATGCAGTGCAGTTAAAAAATAATCGTATGACAGCCGAAGAATTAAAAATAAATGTCGAAAAAGCACTTGAAGAAATCAGACCTTTTTTATTGGCTGATGGAGGAGATATTTCACTTGTGTCTATTGAAAACAACATTGTCAGGGTTCAACTAGAAGGCGCTTGTATCAGTTGCTCAGTAAATCAAATGACATTAACCAATGGTGTTGAAGCAACTATAAAACGCTATGCACCTCAGATTGAAAAAGTAATTGAAGTAAGCCAAGAACTTACTAAATAGCATTATAGCTCTCCGAAAAATGCTTATATTTGTTTTATTATGAACACACCTTGGACTGAATTATTACGACTCTTAAAGTTTCTAATTATAAGGAATCCTGAATAGTTTTACGTTATTTTTTCAAATAACATAAAAAATATTCAATAACATAAAACATTTATATGCCTAGATATCATACATTAGGTAGTATTCCACCTAAAAGACACACTGTTTTCAAAAGCCCTGAAGGAGATTTCTACTATGAAGAACTTTTTGGAACAATAGGTTTTGACGGAATGTCATCACTTTTATATCATACGCAAAGACCAACTCAAGTTAAGGAAGTTAAAAAGTCCTATGATGTTTCTCCAAAAATTGCTGTAGATAAAAACATGAAGTCTTTAAGCTTAAAAGGTTTTCAAGTTCCTCCAACTGAAGATTATTTAGAAAGTAGAAAAATTGTATTGGCAAATAACGATTGCTATATTGCATTGGCTGCGCCAAAAAAATCATTGAGAGAATATTTTTATAAGAATACTGATTCTGACGAAGTGCTTTTTATCCATAAAGGAACAGGTAAACTTCGGACTCATCTTGGAAATATTGATTTCAAGTATGGGGACTACATAGTAATTCCAAGAGGAATTATCTATCAAATAGATTTTGACACAGAAGATAATAGACTTTTTATTGTTGAATCTAAAAGTCCTATTTACACTCCAAAACGCTATCGAAATTGGTTTGGACAGCATTTAGAACATTCACCTTTTTGTGAACGTGATATTCATCCTCCATCAGAATTGGAAACGTTTAATGAAAAAGGAGATTTTATTCTAAAAGTAAAAAAACAAGATACTATTCATGAATACGTTTATGCTGCACATCCATTTAGTGTTGTTGGTTGGGACGGATATAATTTCCCATATAAATTC
>CAJQNZ010000054.1 GCA_905479835.1 uncultured Flavobacteriaceae bacterium | reverse complement strand
CTAATGTTCCTATTGGATTGCCTCCGACTCTTCTAGAATAGAATAATCTACCTTTGCTAAATAAGTCTGTACCTTCAGTAAAAAATTGTCTTTGTTCAGAAAATTGTTGTTCAAATGGCCCTAAATTTAATTCAACATCATCAAAACCTGCTTGACTAAAGTCAGGTATAAGGGTTGCGTCTAAAGTAAAATTTTCAGACAATCCATATTTTACATCCATACCCAGACTCCAATCATTTGTAGTTGCTCCATCATAAGTGTCAGACGATACGGATGCATATGGATAAAAACTTAATCTTGTAGGTGGTTTTAAATTTTTAAATCCCTTTATTAATCCATCATACTGTGTCCAGTTTCCTACAGAATTATCAATATGATTCCATGTATATTGTGCATTTAAATTTTCAAGTCTTCTGTGAAAATTGAATCCCCAAGATTGAATTGGTTGATTGGAAAAGCGCAGAGCTCTGTATGGAATCATCATTTCAATATTCAATCCTTTATCTGTAACTTTAACATCGCTTTCCCAAACAGCGCTCCAATTAAAATCCTCATTGCCATTTGAAATTTTCGCATCTGCTTGGTTTCCTGTGCTTTGAGTAATGAATTCAAATCCGTTTTGACCATCATCAATAGGATTAATAGTGACCAATAAAAAATCGGCCTGACCAAAATTATCTCTTGAAACAAATTGCATAGGAATTTTAGTTACATCAGGATAATGCAATGTAGCACCAATGTAAATTCCCTTATCATCATAAACTACTTTAATTTCAGTTTTATAATCAGGATTTGCTGGTTTTCCGTTATCAGGACGGAATTCAACGAAATCTGTAATAACTTCTGCATTCTTCCATATTTCTTCATTTAGATTTCCATCAATCTTGGGTGCTTCAGTTACTCTAGTTGTAGTAATGGTTTTGCGGTTTTTTTGGTCTTGTGCATTTACTATTGAAATACAACATAAAAAGAAAAACATGAGAACTTTGTTCATAAAAAATAAGTCAGATTATTATGCGAATGTATTCAAGAAATGATATTTAGGTTCTTAAATAAATCATAAATAAGTGTTAATTGAAGTAAAGACGAATAAAAAATATGATTGTTACATTCTTTTTATAATAAAAACCGACTGAAAATCTAAAATAGATTGAGTACATTTGCAGAACAATTAAAACCATTATTGATGAATTTACACGAATATCAAGGGAAAGAAATGTTAAGCAGTTTTGGCGTAAAAATTCAACGCGGAATCGTAGCTGATAACTACAAGAAAGCTGTTGATGCAGCAAAACAATTAACAACAGAAACAGGTACGAGTTGGCATGTTATAAAGGCTCAGATTCATGCAGGAGGACGTGGAAAAGGTGGAGGAGTTAAATTGGCTAAAAATTTACAAGAAGTAGAGGAGATATCTAAAAGTATTCTTGGAATGATGTTGATTACACCTCAGACTTCTGCAGAAGGAAAAAAAGTAAATCAAGTTTTAATTGCTGAGGATGTTTATTATCCAGGAGATAATGAACCTGAAGAATATTATATGTCAGTTTTGTTAAATCGTGAAACTGGAAGAAATATGATTATGTATTCTACTGAAGGTGGAATGGATATAGAAACTGTTGCTGAGGAAACACCTCATTTAATATTTACTGAAGAAATTGATCCTGCATTAGGATTACTTCCTTTTCAAGCTCGTAAAATTGCATTTAATCTTGGATTGAGTGGAGGAGCTTTAAAAGAAATGGTAAAATTCGTTTCCGCATTGTATACTGCTTATGTCAAATCTGATTCTTCATTATTTGAAATAAATCCTGTATTAAAAACATCTGATGATAAAATATTGGCTGTTGATGCTAAAGTAACACTTGATGATAGCGCCTTGTATCGTCATAAGGATTATGTTGCTTTACGCGATTTACGTGAAGAAAACGCAATAGAAGTTGAGGCTAATGCTGCTGGATTAAATTATGTTGATCTTGATGGAAATGTAGGTTGTATGGTTAATGGTGCAGGTCTTGCAATGAGTACAATGGATTTAATCAAGCAATGTGGAGGTGAACCTGCAAACTTTTTGGATGTTGGTGGTACTGCTGATGCAGAACGCGTTGAAACAGGGTTTCGTATTATCTTAAAAGATCCAAATGTGAAAGCAATATTGGTTAATATTTTTGGCGGAATTGTAAGATGTGATCGTGTTGCTAAAGGAATTGTTGAGGCTTATAAAAATATGGGTGATGATATGAATGTCCCTATTATTGTTAGATTACAAGGTACCAATGCTATTGAAGCAAAACAATTAATTGATGATAGTGGGTTGCCAGTTCATTCAGTTGTAGAGTTTCAAGAAGCCGCCGATAAAGTGCAAGAATTATTAGCATAATAATATAGCTAAATAAATATTATAGAAAAGCCGATGCAAAATTTTGCATCGGCTTTTTATTTATCTGATAGAAGAAATTAATCTTTCTTCTGTTTATTAATTTCATCTTGTAATTTTCTGCGTAATTGTTGTTCTCGTTCCAGAGATCGTTGTCGATGTCCATCATATTCTTCTTGGAGTTCTTCGAGTTTACTATTGGATTCATTGGTAATTGAATTGCTTTTGCTGAATCTTAAGATATAAATTATAAGTGCTGCCAATAATATTCCAATAATTGACCATAAAATAGTGTTGTATAGCGGCTTGGAAATTAAAGTCCCAAAAAAACTCATACTATCTTTTTGATTATTAAGATTTGTTACGTCCTGATTGGTAGATTTAAGGGTGCTTGAAAGACTGGCGATTTCCTTTTCTTTTTCTGAAAGTGTATTCTTAGTCTCAATTAATTCTTTTTTAACAACATTTAATGAATCATCTACAACACGCTTCAATCTTTCAATCCATACTCTTTTAACAACTTTATAATCTTGATAACGATTTGATTTATCAATTATATAATTAAACTGATCTTCTATAGTTCCGCTTTCTAATCTAAGGTTATTATTATTTTCTTGTGCATACATTGATGCACCAAATAGAAAGGTAATTATTGTAAATAATTTTATCTGTTTCATTTTAAGTTCAATTGAAATGCTTTATAAAAGTAGTTAACTTTTTTTAAAAGAAAAAATTGTAAAAAAAAACCGATACTTTTTTAGCATCGGTAAGTAAGATTGGTTAATAGATATAGTTGGTTAAATATCTTCGAAATTTACATCAGTAAAACTTTCACTACTTGCAGGAATTTCCTCTGATACTTCGCTAGGTTTTTTATAATCTGATTGATGGCGTTCACTTATTACTTCCTCGCCTTTTTCATTGATGATGTAATCTGTAGCGGCCTTTAGCATTTCATTAAATTCAGCAAAATCTTCTTTGTATAAGTAGATTTTGTGTTTTTTATAATGGAAAGACCCATCATCTTGAGTGAATTTTTTACTTTCAGTTACTGTTAAGTAATAATCATCAGATTTTGTAGCTCGTACATCAAAAAAATAAGTTCTTCTACCTGCTCTTAAAACTTGTGAGAAAATTTCCTCTTGCTCATTATAGTTCTTGTCATTCATAATAAATCACTAAATTTTAATAATAATAATTTTTTTATTTGTCACAAATCTAAAAAAATAAATTGCTTCTACAATAATTATAGTAAAAAAGAAATTCTTTTTTTATGATTGTTCTAAAAGTTGTTGTTCATATAATTCTTTATAAAAACCTTCTTTAGAAGAAAGAAATTGATGTGTTCCTTCTTGAATAATTTTTCCTTGATCAAGAACAATAATTTTATCTGCATGCTTGATAGAAGAAATTCGATGGCTTACAATTAAAGTTGTACAATTTTCAGTAACTCGATTCAGATTGTTAAGAATGACTTCTTCAGTTTCAGTATCTACAGCAGATAGGCAGTCATCAAAAATAAGTAATTCAGGTTTTTTTATAATGGCTCTTGCAATGGATAATCGTTGTTTTTGGCCTCCTGAAAGAGTTACACCTCTTTCACCAACATAGGTTTTATAACCATCTGTAAATTCAACAATATTGTGATCTATATAAGCGTCTTTGGCAGCTTTAGTAATCATCTCAATTGTAGCGTTTTCATTACCGAATTTTATGTTGTTTTCAATTGTATCTGAAAATAAGAAAGCGTCTTGAGGTACAAATCCTATTTCTTGCCGTAACCGATCAAGGTTTAACTCTTGAATGTTTTTACCTCCAATAGATATCTCACCATCTTTGACATCATATAGTCTAGCAACTAGACTTATTACTGTTGATTTTCCTGAACCAGTTTTTCCAAGAATAGCAAGTGTTTTTCCACTTTCTATCTTGAATGAGATATTTTTAAGAGCAACAATATTAGTATCATCATACGTATACGTTACATTTTTAAATTCTAAATCTCCATTAAATAGATCTTCAGAATTACTATTATTGTTTTTTATTTCTGGTATTTGTTTTAAAAATTCATTGATTCTTGCTTGTGAAGCATCTGCTTGTTGAATTATAGAAGTTACCCATCCTAAAACAGCTACAGGCCATGTAAGAATATTAACATACATAATAAACATTGCAATATCACCTAAAGTTATAATACCTTCAATATATTGTAATCCACCAATATAAATTACCAATAAATTACTGATTCCTATTAAAAGAATCATAAGAGGAAAAAAGAATGCTTGAATTTTAAACAATTCAATATTCTTCTGTTTACTTGATTCAGCAACATTTTCAAATTTATTAATTGTATTATCCTCAGTTACATATGATTTAATAATACGTATTCCAGAAAATGTTTCTTGTGCAACTGTAGTAAGTTTGGATAAATACTGCTGGACTATTGTTGTTTTTTTATGAATCAACCTACTTAAAAAATAGATGGATACTGATAAGATAGGAAGTGGAATAAGTGTGTATAGTGTTAATTTAACATCGATTCGGAGCATAAATATAATTGTAACTATAAATGTTACGATCATATTCAAACTATACATCACTGCAGGTCCAAAATACATGCGAACTTTTCCAACATCTTCACTGATACGATTCATTAAATCACCAGTTCTATTTTTTTTGTAAAAATTAAGAGAGAGTTTTTGATATTGCTGATAAATTTCGTTTTTTAAATCATATTCTATCATTCTTGAGCTTGCAATAATCATTTGCCGTGTAATAAAAGTCAATATTCCAGCCAACAATGCCGCTCCGATAATTAATAAAATATTTTCTAATAATGTTGTTTTTACTACTGAGATATCTGTAATAATTCCTTTTCTAAATTCGTCAGCAACATCAATTGAATCTGAAACAAAACTCGGAACGATTAATTTAAAAACATTGGATATTATGCAAATAATAATTCCAATTACGAATCGTAATCTATATTTATAAAAGTATTTATTAACGTGTTTAAGGGCTTTCATTAAATGAAGAAAAATATATATTATTTTTACAATCGCGAAGATAGTAGATTAAAAATTAATAGTACTTTTGTCACGTAAAGTTTAACATAAATAACTTGAAAATAAACGTTCTTTAAAAATGATTAACAGAAGACATATCAGAACCAAAGTAATGCAATCGGTTTATGCATTGCAGCAATCGAATAGTGATAACCTTGATAAAGAAGAAAAATTTTTAATGCACAGCATTGATAAAATGTATGATCTATATGTTCTTTTATTAAGTTTATTTATGGAAGTTCAAGATAAAGCATATAATCATTTAGAAATTGCAAAGAAAAAGCATTTAGCCTCTACAGAAGAAAAAAAACCAAACACTAAATTTATTGACAATCAACTTATTAAGTTGCTCAAGGAAAGTGTTTCATTGAGTCAATTTATTGAAGATAAGAAACTTAAAAACTGGAAGTTAGATAATGAGTTTGTTACAGTTGTATGGGATTTAATACGTGATAGTGATCAATATAAATCTTATATGTCCACTAGAGAAACTTCATTTGCAGAAGATAAAAAGTTTATTGTTGAGATTTTTAAAATAATAATAGCACCAAATGATAAGTTGGCCGATTATTTTGAAGATCAACACATAAGTTGGGTCGATGATATACCTTATGTAAATACTTGGATTTTAAGAAGTCTTGCTGAAACTAAAATGAGTAAACCGTTTAAGTTAGGAAACTTATATAAAGATATTGAAGATAGAAAATTTGTTATAGAATTGTTTCGAAAAATGGTTTTAAATCAAGAAAAGTACAATGAAGAAATTAATGATAAAACACCTAATTGGGATAGTGATCGTATAGCTGATGTTGACTTGATATTGATAAAAATGGCAATTACTGAGTTTTTGTACTTCCCTTCGATTCCTTCACGAGTTTCTATTAATGAGTATATAGAAATTGCCAAAGATTATTCATCTCGCAAGAGTAGTTTCTTTGTTAATGGAGTATTAGATAAAATCCTTAAAGAATATACTTCAGAAAAAAGAATTAAAAAAATAGGTAGAGGATTATTATAATTTTATATTTTTACAAAAAAAATTATTAACCATTTAAAGATTATATCATGAAAAAAATGTTTTTTTTAGTTGCAGTATTTACAATGTTTACTTTAAATTCTTGTAAAAATGACAATGCAAGTAATAAAATTAAAGGAGAGAATGTTGAAGCTGCTGCAGCTCGCGATGCAGAAATAAGTAAAGGAAATCCTGTTATAGAATGGGATAAAACAGAACATGATTTTGGAACAATAGAGCATGGAGATAAAGTAACTACTACTTTTAGTTTTTCCAATGTAGGTAAAGGAGATCTTGTTGTGACTAAAGTTGCTGGAAGTTGTGGATGTACAGTTCCTGCTTGGCCAAAAGAACCTGTAACAATTAAGCCTGGAGAAAGTAAAACGATAGATGTAACTTTTAATTCAACAGGGAAAAAGAATAAAACAACGAATACTGTAACTCTTTCAACCAATACTGAATCAGGAAAAGATGTTGTAAGAATTAAAGCTTTTGTAAATCCTAAAGAAGAAGCGAAATAATGGTGTTAGGAATTTTTTTACAAGAAGGTGGAGGTTTAATGTCAATGTTGCCGATTTTTGCAATGATATTGGTGTTTTATTTATTTATGATACGTCCTCAGATGAAACGTCAAAAAAATGAACGTTCTTTTCAAAGTACTATATCCAAAGGTTCCAATGTTGTCACTTCTAGTGGTATCCATGGGAAAATAGTTGAAATAAATGATAAAGATAATACGGTTATGATTGAGACTAATGCTGGAAAAATAAAGTTTGAGCGCTCTGCAATATCAATGGAATTATCCAATAAAAAGAATGCAGTAAAATAAGTACGATCTTGTAAAATCTATTTTATAAAAAGTGAGTTTTAATAACTCACTTTTTTTGTATATTTAATTTTTAAATATTTATGCCGACTAAAAACTATAGACAATTAAAAGCAAATCTAAAACTAAAGGTTTTTTTAATATTCTTATGTTTTTCATTTACTTTTTGGATGCTTACCAAGTTGTCCAAAGTCTATACGAGCGATATTGAGTTTGAGGTTGCTTATTACAATCTTCCTGTAAAACGCGTTATCCAGAACGATCCATTACAACAAATTACTACTTCTGTGAAAGCCTCTGGATTTAGTTTGTTAAATTATAAAATCAATCCAAAAACAGTAGCGGTAGATATTCGAAATTTAAACTATAAAACAGGAAGTATTTTTTATTATTTACCCAATCAAAACTTAACTCAACTATCAAAAAAAATTGATGTTGAGTCATCGATTGTACGAGTTCTTCAAGACACGATATTTTTTAATCTTGGATTGAATAAGACCAAGAAAATTCCTGTAAAATTCAATTCAGATATTAAATATAAATTAGGATATCATTTAATAGGGAATGTATCGATAAAACCTGATTCAATTGAAGTAATAGGTCCTGAAGCGATTCTTGATACAATATATGCTATTGACACAGAAAACATTGAACTACTTAATGTCTCAAGTGGTTTTAATAAAGAGGTTAATTTAAATTTAACAGAAGTTGAAAAAATAACGTACACTGCCACAAAAGTGAATGTTCAAGGGGATGTTGATAAATTTACAGAAGGATTTTTCATAGTTCCATTTACTATTAAAAATGTTCCAGTTAATTATAGATTGACTACCTTTCCTAGAGAAGTAAAAGTTTTATATCAAGTAGGATTAAATGATTATAATAAAGTAAGGAAAGAAAACTTTGTTGTAGAATGTGATTATGCAGTTTCAAAGGATAATAACTTGACATATTTAATTCCAGAAATAAAAGAGGAATCTTCTCTGATTACATCAGTGAGAATGATTCCAGATAAAATTGAATTTTTGATAGAAAAGCAATGAAAATAGTTGGACTTACAGGAGGGATTGGTAGTGGAAAAACTACTGTATTGAAAATGTTTCAGAACTATGGAATATCTTGTTATATAGCAGATATTGAAGCAAAAAGATTGATGAATACTTCAGATATCATTAGAGTCAGATTGATAGAAGAGTTTGGAGAGGATTCATATACTGAAACTGGTTTAAATCGAAATTTTCTTGCGGAAATTGTTTTCAATGATCCAGAAAAATTAAAAAGGATTAACTCAATTGTACATCCAGAGGTTCATAGAGATTTTACAGAATTTGTTAAAAGTGCTAAAGGGGATTATGTAATTTACGAAAGCGCCATATTATTTGAAAGTAAAAGAGAAACATCATGTGATGCTGTAATTACAGTTACGGCACCAATAGAGTTAAGAATTGAGAGAATTATCAAGCGAGACGGAATCTCAAAAAGTGACATTCTACTTCGAATGAATAATCAGTTGCCAGAAGAAATAAAAGTAAAAAAATCGGATTATGTTATAGAAAACATTGATTTACAGGATACCAAATGCCAGGTTCTTACAGTGCACAACACAATCTTGAATAATTAAGAGATATTTAATTATAGCCCTTCAATTTCTTAATTAATTGTTAAAAACACACCTATATTGTTAATTAATATAAGATAATATAATTTTATATGTCTTTAAAGCATAAATTTGTAATATGAATAAAAAGGTTTTTATACTCATCATCTTTTTAATGAGTATTTCCTTGATAGGAATTATTGCTGTTCAAGTTTTTTGGATTCAGAACTCAATTGTACTTGAGGAAAATCAATTTAAAAGTGATGTAAATTCAGCATTAACTCAAGTATCAGAAAATATAAATGATGAAGAGTTAAATAATTATATAAAGCGATATTCTAAATTTACAGAAGACAGAAATAAGATTTCCGAATCAAAGATTAAAGATTTTTTTTATCAGCAAGTTGACACAACAAGACAAGAAACGTTTGAATATAAACAGACGATTTTAGAAGAAAATTATAGAGTGCCAACAGAGTTCTTTGAAAATGATACTATCAATTTTACAAAAATTTTCAGTAAAGAGAGTTTGACAATATCCAAAAACAAGATTGGTATTGATGATGATTTGGATGGTTTATCTGCAACTGAAAACCTTGTAAGGTATAAGGAGATGGATGATATTGAAAGGATTAGATTGCGTACTCAACGAGATTTGGATTTAATAAGATTGCCGATTTATCAAAGAATAAGTAATCAAGAGTTGATGTGGAATCTTGAAAGGGCGCTTAAAAGTAAAGGAGTAGATACAGAGTTTAAATATGGTGTATATAACAATGATTTAGCAACTAAATTAAAATCTGGATATTTCAGTAAAGATGTGAATCCAACATACACATATATGGAACCATTATTTGTTAACAGTGATGGTGAAAGTGAATATCAGTTGTATGTTAGTTTTCCTAATAAGAAAAACTACCTATTATCCTCAATATGGAAAATACTAGTTCCGTCAATGTTATTTATATTAATTATTATATTGGCATTTATAAGTTCTTTATATCAAATGATAAAACAAAAGCAGATATCTGAAATAAAAACAGATTTCATTAACAATATGACACATGAGTTTAAAACACCTATTGCGACTATAAATCTAGCATTGGATGCAATTAAAAACCCTAAAATTATTGATAATAAAGAAAAGGTATTGCGTTATGTGAAAATGATAAGAGATGAGAATAAGAGAATGCATGGACAAGTTGAAAATGTGTTACGAATTTCTAAGTTGGAAAAAAATCAACTTGATTTAAGTAAGGATAGAGAAGATGTTCACGACATAATAGAAGAAGCAATAACTCATGTAGAATTATTAGTCAAAAGTAGAGATGGATATATTAAAACACATTTAAATGCTAATCTTACAGAAATATTGGCAAATCAATTTCACTTGAACAATGTTATTGTAAATATGCTTGATAATGCAATAAAATATTCGCTAGAGTCGCCTAAAATAGATATAGAAACTGAAAGTACTGTTAAAAATATCATTATTAAGATTAAGGATAAAGGAATGGGAATGTCTAAGACAGCTCAGAAAAATGTTTTTAAAAAGTTTTATAGAGAAGAAACTGGAAATGTACATAATGTAAAAGGGCATGGATTAGGCCTTTCATATGTGAAAAAAATAATAGAACATCATCAAGGTACGGTTTATGTTGAAAGTGAAAAAGGAAAAGGAAGTACTTTCATCATTAAATTGCCATTGATTTAAAATATAAAAATATGGAACAAAATAGAATTTTACTAGTAGAAGACGATCCAAATTTCGGAACAGTTTTAAAAGATTATTTGACATTGAATGATTACAAAGTTACACTTGCCAAGGATGGACTTGAAGGGTTAATCATTTTTAAAAATAATGATTTTGACTTATGTATATTGGATGTAATGATGCCTAGAAAAGATGGATTCTCATTAGCCAAAGACATTAGAACAACCAATACTGAGATTCCAATTATCTTTTTGACTGCCAAGACTATGAAAGAAGATGTTTTAAAAGGATATCAAGCAGGAGCAGATGATTATCTTAACAAGCCATTTGATTCAGAAGTATTATTGTATAAAATGAAAGCGGTTTTACAGAGGAAGGCTTCAGAAAAAAATACCGATGATGATATTTTTGAATTTAAAATTGGAAAATTTGATTTTAACTCGAAGTTAAGACACTTATCATACGATGGAAATGATGCTTCTAAATTATCTCCAAAAGAAAACAAACTTTTGAAAATGCTTGCCTTGCATAAGAATGATTTAATGCCACGAGAACTAGCACTTACCAAAATATGGAGAGATGATAACTATTTTACTTCTAGAAGTATGGACGTATATATCGCCAAGTTGAGAAAGTATTTAAAACTAGATGAAAATGTTGAGATTTTAAATATTCATGGAGAAGGTTTTCGTTTATTGGAAAAATAAAATTAATATTTATTTTTTAAAAGAGATTTAGTTCAATTGCAATTGAGTTAAATCTCTTTTTAGTTCCGTTAAAAAAATAAATATTAATTTTGTAGAAATAAATAACATGTCACAATTTTTAAAAATATATAATGACAATCCTAATCCTAAGGAAATTGAAAAAGTAGTTTCAGTTCTTCGTAAAGGAGGATTGGTTATTTATCCTACAGATACAGTATATGGATTGGGATGTGATATTACCAATTCCAAAGCTCTTGAAAAAATTGCTAAAATAAAAGGAGTGAAATTAGAAAAAGCCAACTTGTCGTTTATATGTAATGATTTAAGTCATCTTTCTGATTATGTGCGTCAGATTGATACACCAACATATAAAATATTGAAGCGAGCACTTCCTGGGCCATACACGTTTATTCTCCCAGGAAATAATAATTTGCCTAAAGTATTTAAAAAGAAAGTAACTGTAGGAATCCGAGTGCCAGATAATAATATTGCACAAGCTATTGTGAAAGAATTGGGAAATCCTATCGTTACTACTTCAATACGTGATCAGGATGAATTGATTGAATATACCACAGATCCTGAATTAATATTTGAAAAATGGGGTAAGATTGTAGATGTTGTAATTGATGGAGGATACGGAGATAATTTACCTTCAACAATTATTGATTTAACAGAAAATGAACCCATTGTAATACGTCAAGGTAAAGGTAATTTGGATATTTTATAAAACGTTGAATTTCTTTTTCTTTTTAATATAATATTGCCATATAATACTTTTTACTTCATAGTAATTCTTTTTTTTCTGCAAATGTTTTTTTCTGTTTTTTAATATTGTTCTTAAATTCCAATAAAAATTAACATGCGATTTCATGATTGCCCAGAAATGGAGAAATTTTAATTGGAATAAAAATCGAATTGCAGCAATTCCATCAAAAGTTAAGCGAGTTAATAAAGTAGTAAGCAAAGAACTTGAAGGTAGATTTTTAACCATTGTTCGTAGACTATTCCTGAAGTTTAAATACGTTTTTTTAGGATTAGACTCATTTAATGTTGCTCCACCAACATGATATACTGTTGAAGTGCCTACATATTTTATTTCATAGTTTAATTGGGATGCTCTCCAGCATAAATCAATTTCTTCTTGATGAGCAAAATAACTCTCATCAAATCCATTTAATTTATCAAACACTTCTTTTCTAATAAAAAAACAAGCACCAGAAGCCCAGAAAATAGAACGAGTATCATCATATTGTTGCGTGTCTTTTTCGATAGTATTAAAAATTCTCCCTCTGCAATATGGGAATCCATATTTATCGATATAACCTCCTCCTGCTCCAGCATATTCAAAAAACGCTCTATTATTGAAATCTTTTATTTTGGGCTGAATGATTGAAGTAGTTGGATTTAATTCGAACTCAGAAATAATTGGTACTAGCCAATTTTCAGTGACCTCAATATCAGAATTAACCAGTGCATATACATCTGCATCAATATGTTGTAGCGCATCGTTGTAACCTTTAGCATAACCATCATTAGATTGATTTTGGATGATCTTAATAGTTGGGAACTTTAAACGAATAAAATCTGTTGAATTATCAGTGGAAGCATTGTCAGCAACATAAATATCACAGTCTTTAATTTGAGAGTGCTCAATTATAGAAGGTAAAAATTGATGAAGCAATTCTTTTCCGTTCCAATTTAAAATAACAATAGCAATGCGCATAAATTATAGTTCTATTTGATTCTAAAAAATATTATTTAAAGATAATTTTTCTTCCTTTCATTGTTTCACGATAATTACGTTTATTTTCATAAAAGAGAGTTACTCCATATTTTCCATTTTAATACTTGAATCTAAACAAACATACATTATATAAAATAGATTAAAAAAAACAAACAAACTTTATAGAATTCTCTAAAGTTGAAAGTTACTTGTAATCTGGAATTTCTTTTATGAAATTATACTTTTGATTTTTAATATCAAGTGTACAGTAAAAATGTTCCAATCCATTGGTAACAATAAGGTAATTTGCGTTTAATTGAAGATTGTATCGAGCGATTTGGTCAAAAGTGTCTTGACTTATTTTAATTTTTGGAGACTTACATTCTATAATAACATTGTGAGCTCCTTGCTTGTTAAATATTAATATGTCAAACCGCTTCTTCAATTTATTGACTACAACTTGTTTTTCAACCGCAATAAGTGAAATCGGATATTTTTTTTCAATTAGAAGGTATTCAACATAGTTTTGTCTCACCCATTCTTCAGGAGTTAAAACCATATATTTTTTTCTAATTTTATCAAAAATTAGTTGCTTATTTTCGCTATTTTTGATTTTGAATTGATAGGTAGGTAAATTCAATTGCTGCATACTACAAAAATGACAATTTTTATTGATTTATGGTAACGGTTACTCAAATAGTTTCTGATATAAAACAAGGTAATATAAAACCCATTTATTTTTTAATGGGTGAAGAACCTTATTATATAGATAAGATTTCAGAGTTTATTGAAGATGCTATATTGACAGAAGAAGAAAAGGGTTTCAATCAGATGGTACTTTATGGTCGTGATATTTCTGTTGAAGAAATCATTTCAAATGCCAAACGCTATCCGATGATGGCTGAAAAACAAGTCATAATCGTTAAGGAAGCACAAGAATTAGTAAGAACTATTGAAAATTTAGTTCCTTATGTAGAGAATCCTCAACCTACAACTGTTTTAGTTATTTGCTATAAATATAAGACACTTGATAAGCGTAAAAAACTTGCCAAACTTGTTGCGAAAGAAGGAGAATTGTTTGAAAGTAAAAAATTATATGAAAATCAAGTTGCAGACTGGATTCGAAGATTTTTAGCAGGAAAAAAATACGAAATCGATCCAAAAGCAGCGCAGATGCTAGTTGAATATCTAGGAAATGATTTAAGTAAGGTGAGTAATGAATTATCAAAACTCATGATTGTACTTCCAGAAGGTAGTAAAATAACACCTAAAATTATTGAAGAAAATATAGGTATCAGTAAAGATTTTAACAACTTTGAATTAAGGAAAAAAGTAGGCGAGAAAAACATTTTAAAAGCCAACCAGATTATTACTTATTTCGCTCAGAATCAAAAAAGTCATCCATTGATCATGACAATTTCTTTACTCAATAGTTTTTTTACACAACTCCTTCAATATCATGGATTGAAAGATAAATCTAGAGCAAGTGTTGCTAGAGCATTGAAAGTGAATCCCTATTTTGTTGAAGATTATTTGATTGCTGGGAAAAACTATCCAATGCGTAAAGTTTCACAAGTAATCAGTCTTTTAAGAGATGCCGACTTAAAAAGTAAAGGAGTAGGAGCCAGTAATCTTTCAGAAGGTGATATTTTAAAAGAATTACTTTTTAAAATCATGCATTAAGATTTATTTCGAACTAGAATCGTCAATAATATCTACTTTAATTCTATCTTTTCTATTGGCCAATTCCCATGCTGTTGTAAAAATTAATTGTGTACGCTTTACAAGCAATTCATAATTAATTTTATCAGGAGTATCTGTTGGTTTGTGATAGTCTTCATGGACACCATTGAAATAGAAAATAATAGGAATTCCGTTTTTAGCAAAATTGTAATGATCTGACCTGAAGTAAAAGCGATTGGGATCACTTTCCATATTGTATGTATAATCCAATTCTAAATTTACAGAAGAATTATTGGCTTTTTCATTAATCTCATGTAATTCTGTACTCAATCTATCTGCTCCAATTACATACACATAATTTGTGTCGTCCTTTTCTCTTTCTTTTCCGATTCTACCTATCATGTCAATATTAAGTGCAGCTACGATGTTTTTAAGAGGATAAATAGGATTGTTTACATAATATTTTGACCCTAATAAGCCTCTTTCTTCTCCAGTAAAATTCATAAATAAAAGTGATCGTTTCGGCCCATAACCTGCTTTTTTAGCTTTTGCAAATGCTTCAGCTATCTCAATAACACCTGTTGTTCCAGAAGCATTGTCATCAGCTCCATGATACACTTCACCTTTCTTAATACCTTCATGGTCATAATGTGAAGAAACTACAATTATTTCGTCAGGAATTTCAGTACCTTCAATAAATGCAAGCACATTTTCAGAAGGATCTGTAGCTATAAATGTTCTTCTTTTATTTACCAATGCTTCTATCGGAACATTTTGAAAATAATTATCAGTTCCATTTATGCCGTTTATACCAAACTTTTTATATTGATTTGCTAAATATTCAGCAGCCATTTTTTGACCCTTTTTACTAGTCTCTCTTCCTTCATATTCATCAGAAGCCAATATATATAAATGCTTTTTTGCATCTTTAGTGTTTATTGATTTTCTGAATTTTTCAACATTAGATGTCTTAAGAATTAATTCTGAGTCGGAAGTATCTTTAGAGGACTTACAAGAAATTAGTAGAGTACTTAATAAAGTAAAAAATATAATTTTTTTCATGGGATTTATTGTTTTTTCGAAAGTACAAAATAATTTTAGAATCTATAATGTGTAATTTTTAATTTAAGAGAAATTAGTTTTTATTAATAACAAATTGCTGCTGCTGCTTATTAAAAATAATGTTTTTCGAAGAAAATAGTTTTTCAATATTTCCATTTTCAATTAATTGTTGAGGTTCTCCAACAGTCAGATTTTCTTCAGTCATCAACCATAACAGGTCTGCAGATTGTATGGCTTGGTGGATTTCATGCGTAGAAACAATAATTGTTTTATCTAGTTCTTCTGCAAGATTTTTTAACAATTGAAAAGTTTCCATTTTATGTTGAATATCAAGATGAACTGTAGGCTCATCCAAGATAATAATGTCAGTATTTTGAGCCAATGCTCGAGAAATTAAAACACGCTGAAGTTGACCATCACTTAATTCATAAAATTTAGAATTGGAAAGATGCTCGATGTGCGTCTGTTTCATTGATAGATTTATTTTTTCAATATCTATTTCTGATAATTTTCCAATCCAGTTTGTATAAGGTTGTCTTCCTAAAGCGATCAGTTCGAAAACTGTTAAGTTACTTTCTGGAAGTCTTTCTGTTAAGACTAGACTTATCTTTTGTGCCAATTCATTTGCTGAAAAATCATACAAATTTCTATCGCTCAATACTACGTCACCATCAAGAGAAGGTTGGATATTAGATAATGTGCGAAGTAAAGTAGATTTTCCAATTCCATTTTTTCCAAGTAAACAAACAAACGTACCTTTCTCTACTCTCATATTTAAGCCTGAAGCAACAATCGACTGCCCTTTTTGGGAAGTGTAACCAATGGTTAAATTATTGATTTTTAAAGTAATATGTTTGTTTTTTTTTATCAAAATTTTAATAGATTTTTATTTTTCGCACCAATAACCATATTACAATTGGCGCTCCAAATAGTGAAGTAATTGCATTAATAGGAAGTGTGAACTCGCTTGTAGGCAGTTGTGCAATAGTATCTGCTACAAGCATTAAAATGGATCCCATAATTGCAACTGCAGGAATTAATATTTTATGATTAGACGTATTAAAAATAAGTTTAGTTAAATGTGGAACTGCCAATCCGACAAATGCAATAGGTCCAGAGAAAGCAGTTATTACTCCTGTTAAAATACTCGTTATGATTAAAGTTAAATTTCTTGTAAATTTTAAATTTATCCCAACACTTTTAGCATAATTTTCTCCTAATAATAAACTATTTAAAGGCTTGATAATAAAAACTAAAAGAGACATTCCTATAGTAAATATTATTATAAATACTTTTAATTCATTCCAACTTAAATTTCCTAAACTCCCAAATCCCCAAAAAATAAATTGTTGCAATTGCTCTGCACTACTGAAATAAGATAACACACTTATAATTGCTGATGTGATGCTTCCAAACATCAGTCCAATAATTAATATTGACATCGTATTACGTACTTTATTAGCAGCAATTAAAACAGCCGATAACACTAGAAACGCACCTAAACTTGCTGCTATTGCCATTCCGAAATTTGAAAAAGCCATTCCTGAAATCCCACCAATCATAGAAGAACCTAATATTAATATAGCAACACCTAAACTTGCTCCAGAACTGATTCCTAAAACAAAGGGTCCTGCGAGAGGATTTCTAAATAAAGTCTGCATTAACAATCCGCTTATAGATAATCCTGAACCTACAAGCATGGCAGTAATCCCTTTTGGAATTCGATAATTTAAGATAATGGATTTCCAAGATTCTTTACTTGATTCTCCTTTAAAAAGTATAGAAAATAGTTCGTCATTTGGTATGGAAACTGAGCCAAGGCTTATGTTTAAAAACCAAAAAAACATCAATAAAATACTGATAAGAATAAAATGAATTTTATATGATTTTTGTTTTAGCAAATATTCTTGTTGTTTTTATAAGTTTTTGTACGGCAAACTAAAATAATGTTTAATGAATTTCGGATCACATTTCGACTCCGCTCAATGTTCGTAGGGTATCACAAATTTAATATTTATAAGTTGATAAAAACGCAATTAATTTCTGAATTGCTTTTCCGCGATGAGAAACCACGCCTTTTTCTGTCATTGTCATTTCAGCAAAAGATGTTTTAAAACCTGAAGGGCTGAAAATAGGGTCATAACCAAAGCCTTTTTTACCATACTTTTCGGTTAATATTTCTCCTTCGCAAACTCCTTCAAACAAAAATTGTTTTTTATTAAAATTCAAAGCTATAACTGTTCTGAACTGAGCATTTCTATTGTCTTTAAATTCCAATTCAGTTAAAAGTTTATGCATGTTTTTTTCTGAATTTGCTGGCTCTCCAGCATATCTAGCAGAATAAACTCCAGGAGCTGCATTTAAGGCTTCAACTTCAAGACCTGTATCGTCTGCAAAGCAATTATAGCCAAATTTTTCGGTAACATAATCAGCCTTTATTTTGGCATTGCCTTCAAGAGTTTTTGCAGTTTCTGGAATATCTTCAAGACATCCAATATCTTGTAGACTTACAATTTCTATAGATGGAAGTAAAGCCTTAACTTCTTTCAATTTGTTGAGGTTATTGGTTGCAAAAACTATTTTCATTTGTTTAAATTTCTATCTGATTATTGAACCTTTCGACTACAATCAAGATAATCTTATGTCGAAATGATAAAACAAAAATACAGTAAAAATTACTGAACAGGAAGATTGGTGGTAGATTTCACCTCAGTCATTACAAAGGCACTTTGTACTTGTCCAATATTTTCTATAGATGCCAATTTTTTAGCAACAAATGCTTGGTATGCATCCATATCTTTTACCATTACCTTTATTAAGTAATCATATACACCTGCAGTATGATAACACTCTATCACTTCATCAAATTGTAAAATATCTTTTTCAAATTTTGATATAAAAGATGCTTCGTGACTTTTTAAAGTAACATTAGAAAAAACAAGGATGGATAACCCAATTTTTTTTCTATTCAATATTGCTTTGTAAGAATCTATGAAACCATTGTTTTCGAGTCGTTTTATCCGTTCAAAAATAGGTGTAGCTGTTAAATTTAGTTTAGCAGCGAGTTCTTTAATCGTGTACTTGCCATTTTTCTGTAATAATTTTAAAATGGCTTTGTCTGTTGCATCAATGTTCATAGATTTTTTTTCTATTAATGATGTATTTTTTGTTTACTTAAAGATATATATTCTTCAAAAATATAATATTCAGAAAATATATCCAAATTAATAGTCTATTTTGGAATATTAAACGTTTGTAAGTAATTTTGAAGTTAACTATCAATCTTTAAATCAATTACGATGGAAAATCATAAATTCAGTCCAGAAAGTTTAATGATGTCTCACGGTTACAAGCCAGAATTGTCTGAAGGAGCCATTAAATGTCCAATTTTTCAAACCTCAACATTTGTTTTTAAAACAGCAGAAGAAGGGAAAGCATTTTTCGAAATTGCTTATGGAATAAGAGAAAAAGACCCAACAGAAGAATTAGGATTGATTTATAGTAGAATAAACAATCCAAATCTTGAAATATTAGAAAATAGATTGTGTCTTTGGGACAAAGCTGATGATTGTGCAGTATTTGAAAGCGGAATGTCTGCAATTTCTACTGTATTGTTAGAGTTTTTAAAGCCTGGAGATTTGTTGGTTTATTCTAATCCAGTATATGGAGGAACAGATCATTTTATCAATCACTTTTTACCAAGTATTGGTGTTTCAGTTTTGGGAATTCAGCCAAATCAAAGTGCGGACGAAGTAATGGCAATGATTGAAAAATCTGGTAAAGCAGCAAGTCTGGCAATGATATATATGGAAACTCCTGCCAATCCAACTAATGATTTGATTGATATTCAGTCTTTTGCTGATTTAGCAAAGCATTATAGTACATCAGAAAGAAAAGTATTGACTGCTGTTGATAATACGTATATGGGACCTTTATGGCAACATCCGTTAGAGCATGGTGCTGACTTGGTATTGTATTCCGCGACTAAATATATAGGTGGTCATAGCGATTTGATTGCTGGAGCTGTTCTTGGTAATCAAGAAGTAATGAATAGAGTAAAAGTTCTTAGAACATTCTTAGGGAATATGGTAAGCCCTAATACTGCATGGATGTTAATGAGAAGTTTGGAAACCTTGAAAGTAAGAATGGACAAGCAAACACTAGGAGCACAAGAAGTAGCGGCATATTTAGATAATCATCCAAAAATTGAAAGTGTAAATTATTTAGGATTACTGAAAGAAGGATCTATACAATATGATATTTATAAAAAGCAATGTTCGGCTCCTGGAGCAATGATTACATTGAATGTGAAAGGTGGAGAACATGAGGCTTTCCAGTTTTTAAATAATTTAAAATTGGTAAAATTGGCTGTGAGTCTTGGAGGAACAGAGAGTCTGGCACAACATCCTGATACCATGACACATGCGGGAGTTGACAAGGAACAAAAGAAATTAATGAACATTACTTCTAAGATGGTTCGCCTTTCTGTTGGAGTAGAAGATGCAAAAGATTTAATTTGGGACTTATCTCAAGCCTTAGATAAAGTAACTGTTGAAGAGAAAGAATTTTCTCACTCATGATGATACGGTTCGTTTTTGAGAATAGTAAAACCTCTGTATAATTGCTCTACTACAAATAAACGAATCATCTGATGGGAAAATGTCATTTTTGAAAATGATATTTTCCCATTTGATTTTTTATAAACTTCCTCAGAAAAACCATAAGGTCCGCCAATAACTAAAACCAATTGCTTTATTCCAGAATTCATTTTTTTTTGAAGATACTTTGAGAATTCAATAGAATTAAATTCTTTTCCTTTATCGTCAAGCAATACTAGTTGATCTGTTGGTTGTAATTGTTTTAAAATCAATTCTCCTTCTTTTTCCTTTTGTTGATTTTCTGATAGATTCTTAACTTTCTTTATATCAGGAATGATTGAAACCTCAAACTTTATATAATGTTTGAGTCTGTTTTGATAGGTTTCTATCAGTTTTAGAAGATTTTTATCATCTGTTTTTCCGATTGCAAGGAGTTTAACTTTCATGTATTTAAAATTATTAAAAACTTGGATAAGAAAAGCAAGGTTGTTTATGACTTAAATATTTGCTTATTTCATTCCTACTTTTAACTACTATTACTTCTTCTGACTTAGATTGAATAAATTCCCTTTTTTGTTCTCTTGTAATATTTGGATTGTTATCAATAAAAAAAACCTCATTACAATTAGAGTGATTTGGTTTCATTTGCTTGAAAAATCCAATTGGATTATTAGGTAAGTTTAATTTTGCAACCTTATAATCTTTTAGATAAGATGTCCAGTCTTTGGTAATTAAATTATTTAAAAGGTCTTCAGAATAATTTGAAGTATATCGAAAATAATTTCCGTCTGATTTTAGAATTAGAATACTTGGAGATTTTTCATTAAAAAAAGTAGATTGTATAATTGTTGATATTTTATGCCATTTGTAGTGTTTTGGCACATATGAATAGTCTATACTTAAATTATAAAAATACAATGCAGCCACCCCTTTTTTATTGAATTTTTGAATACACTTTCTGTGTTTTGAATCATTTTTTTTTCTGATTAATTTATATTTTGATCCTTTCATTGGGAATGTATAGTGTTTATCAAAAGATAAATTTCCTTTCAATTCACTTGCGTTTGGACCATAAAGTAAATCTCTATATGTGATTATAATGGTTTTATTAGTTAAGT
>CAJQNZ010000053.1 GCA_905479835.1 uncultured Flavobacteriaceae bacterium | reverse complement strand
TTTTTCTGATTAATTTATATTTTGATCCTTTCATTGGGAATGTATAGTGTTTATCAAAAGATAAATTTCCTTTCAATTCACTTGCGTTTGGACCATAAAGTAAATCTCTATATGTGATTATAATGGTTTTATTAGTTAAGTTTCTATTTGTATTTCTCGACAAGAGTTTTTGGATTTGGGAAGTTTCAGTTTCGCTTAATTTCCCAAACTTGTAGATTTCTGTCATTGTATTGAAAACACTATTTTCTTTTTGTTCTTTATTGCATTCATAAAGAAAAGAACTGCATTTGTCAAAATAATCTAGAATCCCTATTTGCTTATTGTTTTCATCAAAGTAGAAGTTTGTTATAATATTCTCTTGAGAGAAACCTGAAAGACTAGTTACTAAAAATATAAGTAAGATTGTTTTTTTCATAAACATAGCAATATCAGCAAATATAAAAATATTTTAAAGACACTCTAGATGAATATTAATTTGATATTTTTGTTTAAAATTCAAATCAGATGATAAGTAAAGAACAATTAAAGAAAGAGTTGTATTATATTATTTCAAATGCAATACGAGAAGATGTAGGTGATGGAGATCATAGTTCATTGGCTTGTATTCCTGCAGAGACTAATGGAAAGGCTAAATTATTAGTAAAAGACGAAGGGATTATTGCAGGAATTGAGTTTGCCAAGATGATTTTTGCATATGTAGATGAAAAACTTGAGGTAGAAACGTTGATAAATGATGGTGATCGTGTAAAATATGGGGACATTGTTTTTTATGTAACTGGAAGTTCACAATCAATTTTAAAAGCAGAAAGACTAGTGTTAAATACTATGCAGCGTATGAGTGCTATTGCAACCAAAACTCGCTCATTTATGGATTTACTGGAAGGTACAAAAACGAAAATCCTGGACACTCGCAAGACAACTCCAGGAATTCGTGCGATAGAAAAATGGGCTGTAAAAATAGGTGGAGGAGAAAATCATCGATTTGCATTGTATGATATGATTATGTTGAAAGACAATCACATAGATTTTGCTGGAGGAATTACCAAAGCAATACAAAAAACACAAACCTATTTAAAAGAAACCAATCGTGATTTAAAAATTATTGTTGAAGCAAGGAATTTGACAGAAATAGAAGAGATATTGAAATCTGAAGGAGTTTATCGAATCTTAATTGATAATTTTAATTATGAAGATACGCGTACTGCTGTTGCAATGATTGGAGATCAATGCTTAACTGAATCTAGTGGAGGAATCAACGAAAAAACATTACGTAAATATGCTGATTGTGGTGTAGATTATATTTCTTCAGGAGCATTGACACATTCAGTTTATAATATGGATTTAAGTTTAAAAGCGGTTTAGTAATTAGAGAATAAAAAAAATGACCAAACCTATTGAAGACAATCTTTCCAAAATTCCAATTATAAATTGGATAGTGAAACTCGGAAAACAAATAAAAATATTTGGGTTTGAAGGGATGTCTTTCTATGATTTATTGGAAATGTATTTTATCGGAATATTTAAAGGAGCACTGACTTCAAGAGCAGGAGCTATTTCTTTTAGTTTTTTTATGGCAATTTTCCCTTTTTTATTATTTGTATTAAACCTGATTCCATTTATAACAATCGAAAATTTTCATGCAGATTTTACTACTACAATAACATCACTATTGCCTTCTGGAACAGTCAATTTATTTCAAGAAATAATTCAAGATATTGTACTACAACCAAGAGGGGCACTATTGTATTCTACTTTAGTTCTTGCAATATTTTTAATCGCAAACGGTGTGAACGCTATTTTTGCTGGATTTGAAAATTCGTATCATGTCGTTATTAATAGAAATTTCATTAAGCAATATTTATATTCTCTTGGAGTAGGTGTATTGCTAGCAGTATTATTTATTCTTACGATTGTTGGGATTGTATATTTTGAAATTTTAGTAGTTAATAAATTGGATCAATTGGGATATATTTCTGATAGTATATTGTGGATAAATATTGGTAAAAATGTGTTTTTTATTCTAATGATATATTTGATTACAGCCATTCTATATTATTTTGGTACGGTTGAAGGAAAGAAAACGAAGTTTTTTTCTCCAGGAGCATTGTTGACAACGATTATGATATTGCTGACAACCTATTTGTTTAAAATTTACATTACCAATTTTTCTCAATACAATCAATTGTATGGTTCCCTTGGAGCATTACTTATTCTTATGCTTTATATTTGGTTGAATTCAATTATTTTATTATTGGGTTTTGAATTAAACGCATCTATTAATCGCTTGAAATTAAAGCATAAAATTGAAAAGAAATGAATGTAATTGCGATGATTCCAGCAAGATTAGAAGCGACACGTTTTCCTCGAAAATTGATGCAAGATCTTGGAGGAAAAACAGTGATTTTAAGAACGTATGAGGCGACTAAAAACACCAACCTTTTTGATGAAGTGTATGTTGTTACAGATAGTCAAATTATTTTTGACGAAATCACTAAAAATGAAGGTAAAGCATTGATGAGTATTGATATTCATGAATCTGGAAGTGATCGAATTGCTGAGGCGGTAAAAGACCTTGATGCCGAAATTATTGTAAATGTTCAAGGTGACGAGCCTTTTCAAGACAAGGAATCCTTGAGAGATTTATTAACTGTTTTTGTTGAAGATGAAGAAGGAAAAATTGATGTAGCATCACTGATGTTTTCAATTTCTGATATTGGTGAAATTAACAATCCAAACAATGTTAAAGTTGTAACAGATAACGATGATTTTGCACTTTATTTTAGCCGTTCTCCTATACCATTTCCAAGAGATGATAAATTTGCTAAGTATCATAAACATATAGGAATTTATGCTTTTAGAAAAGAAGCATTGTTGAAATTCACAAAATTGGAAATGACACATTTGGAACGAACAGAGAAGTTAGAAAATTTACGTTTTTTGGCTTACGGTATGAATGTTAAAATGGTACAAACAACACATCAACCAATAGGAATTGACACTCCAGAAGATTTAGAAAAGGCTAGGGAGTTGCTAGGGAAAAGGATTAGTTGTTAGCGAAAAGGGAATAGCGAAGAGCGGAAAGAATGAAGCGAAGAGATAAAAAAAACAAGAAACAAGATTATAGAGAATAATTAGTAACTCGTAATTAAAAAATTCATAATTAATTATAAATGGATTCAGAAACAATATTTAGCATATTCATAGGAATTGGTCTTGCAGCATCTGTAGGATTTCGAGTATTTGTACCATTATTTACATTGAGTATTGCTGCTCACTATAGTATTATTCCATTGAATGAATCATGGGCTTGGGTAGGAAGTGGGACAGCAATTATCACTTTAGGAATTGCAACCATCGTAGAAATAGGTGCTTATTTTATTCCTTGGCTGGATAATCTATTGGATACCGTTGCCATTCCACTTGCAGCAATTGCTGGAACTGCTGTAATGATTTCAACCGTTGCTGGATTGGATCCTGTAATGACTTGGGCATTGGCAATTATTGCTGGTGGAGGAACAGCGACTGCGATACAGTCTTCTTCTTCTGCTGCTCGAATGACATCAACAGCAACTACAGCAGGAATTGCCAATCCTATTGTATCTACTGTAGAAACAGGTACTTCTATTGTATTGTCAATCCTTTCTATTTTTGTTCCTATTATTGCGATTCTGTTATTAATTTTTGTTTTTTGGCTAATTTTCAAAGTCTATAAAAAATTTAAAAAGAAATAGATTTATTTTTTCGGATATTTGCACTTTATTCTGAACACTGAGCGGAGTCGAAGTGTCAGAATGAAAAATACACAGTCACTTCGACTCCGCTCAGTGACCACAAATACAAATAGAATTATAGAAAGTAAATGGCACAAAAACCAAGCATCCCAAAAGGAACTAGAGATTTTTCTCCTACTGAAGTTGCGCAACGCAACTATATCTTTAATATAATTAAGTCTTCATTTGAAAATTTTGGATTTCAACCTATTGAAACACCGAGTTTTGAGAATTCGTCTACGTTGATGGGGAAATATGGAGAAGAAGGTGATCGATTGATTTTTAAAATATTGAATTCAGGTGATTATTTGTCCAAAGCAAACAATCAATTATTAGCAGATAAAGATAGTATAAAACTTACTTCTCAAATCTCTGAAAAAGCATTGCGTTATGACTTAACAGTGCCATTTGCACGATATGTTGTTCAGCACCAAAATGACATTTCTTTTCCTTTCAAGCGCTATCAAATGCAGCCTGTATGGAGAGCAGATAGACCACAGAAAGGACGTTTTAGAGAGTTTTATCAATGTGATGCAGATGTTGTAGGTTCAACTAGTTTATTGCAAGAAGTGGAATTTGTCCAATTGTATGATGCTGTTTTTACAAATTTAAAATTGGTAGGAACAAGAATCAAAATGAATAATCGTAAAATATTGGCTGGAATTGCTGACATTATAGGAGCTTCAGATAAGTTGATTGATTTTACGGTTGCGTTAGATAAATTAGATAAAATTGGTGCAGAAGGAGTAATTAGAGAAATGTTATCTAAAGGAATTACTGAGGATGCTATTGAAAAAATTCAGCCTCTTTTTAATTTTTCAGGATCCAATCAAGAGAAATTAGCACAATTGAAAACAATGCTTTCTGATTCCGACCAAGGGTTGAAAGGTGTTGAAGATTTGCAATATGTTGTTGATTCAATTGAAGTATTAGGACTGCAATCCGCAACTCTTGAAATAGATGTGACCTTGGCTAGAGGATTGAATTATTATACAGGAGCAATTTTTGAAGTTGCTGCTCCAGAAGGTGTTAAAATGGGTTCTATAGGTGGAGGAGGACGTTATGATGACTTGACTAGTATTTTTGGAAAAGATGATTTAAGTGGAATTGGGATTTCATTTGGATTGGATAGGATTTATTTAGTTTTAGAGGAATTGAATTTATTTGATGCGGTTATTTTGCCAAAACCAAAAGTATTGTTTTTGAATTTTAATTCTGAAAATGATATTGATAAATTGAAAGCGATAAAAGTATTAAGAGCACATGATATTAAATGCGAAATCTATCCAGATACAGCTACAAGTAATAAACAAGAGAAGAAACAATGGAAATATGTATCGAATAGAGCGATAGAATATGTGGTTTCTGAAGTTAAAAATGAAGAGTTTATATTAAAAAATATGTCAACAGCTGAACAAAAAAAATGTAATCTGAATCTATTGATTGAAACATTAAAATAATTTGTAATTTTGTTGAATAAATAAATAATAATGTTTGAAATAAAGAACGGAATGAGTAATGACAATTCACAGGAAATTGGAGACAACCATGTTGGGACATCTGCCAAGACTCCTTTAAGAGATGATGCATTTGCTATTAATGACACTGAGAAAATGGCGCGTATACAAGATAGTGTACGCGATATATTGGAG
Organism: uncultured Flavobacteriaceae bacterium; assembly: GCA_905479835.1. Classification (GTDB taxonomy): domain Bacteria; phylum Bacteroidota; class Bacteroidia; order Flavobacteriales; family Flavobacteriaceae; genus Urechidicola. The sequence goes on along the minus strand of CAJQNZ010000053.1, from coordinate 14,252 downwards.
ACTTTAGGAATGGATTTAGAAGATGATAGTATAAAAGGAACTCCTAGGAGAGTTGCCAAGGCTTTTGTCAATGAAATTTTTTCAGGATTGAATCCTGAAAACAAGCCTAGATTATCAACATTCGATAATAACTATAAGTATGGTGAAATGCTTGTTGAAAAAAACATAACGGTTTATTCGACATGTGAGCATCATTTATTGCCGATTATAGGTAGAGCACATGTTGCATATATTTCTAAAGGACAGGTAATAGGACTTTCAAAAATGAATCGTATTGTAGATTTTTTCGCTAAAAGACCTCAAGTTCAAGAGCGATTGACCATGCAAGTTGTGCAAGCATTGCAAGAAGCATTGGGAACACAAGATGTTGCTTGTGTCATAGATGCGAAGCACTTGTGTGTTAATTCTCGTGGAATTCGTGATGTACAGAGCAGTACTGTAACATCAGAGTTTGGAGGAAAATTTAAAGATAATGATGTAAAAAGAGAATTCTTAGATTACATTAAAATGGATACAGATTTCGATTAAAGATCAGATGTATGTCATGATAATAAAAAAACCGAAACGAGTGTTTCGGTTTTTTTATGCTTAAATAAGTAATTCTTACTCTTCCGTTAATACCCATTCTCCTTTTTCAAGTAGAGGTATTGCTTGCTTGTATTTTACTTGTTTGTTTTCACCACTCATTACATGTTTAATGGTAACACGGTCGTTACGACCTATTTTTCGTTCTGTTCTTACAAATGTTTCTACTGGCTGACGCTCTTGAGTCTGATTGGTACTAGTCTGTGATTGAGATTGATACTCTTCTTTGGTCAATTGTACTTTGTCTCTTTTTGGCTCACGTGCTTGTGAAACTTGATCTGCGCCTTTGGTAGGTAACTCACCTTTAAATAAGAAAGACAAAACCTCTTTATTTACCTTATTTAACATCGTATTGAATAACTCAAATGACTCAAACTTGTAAATTAATAAAGGATCTTTTTGTTCATATTGTGCATTTCTTACAGTCTGCTTTAAATTATCCATTTGACGTAAATGATCTTTCCATGTATCATCAATAATGGCAAGAGTTACATTTTTTTCAAAATCTGTAACTAGTACTTTTCCTTTAGATTCATAGGCATCTTTAAGATTGGTCACAACTTGAATCGTTTTTACACCATCTGTAAACGGAACAACTATACGTTCATATTGATTTGCTTGCTTCTCATATACGTCTTTAATAACAGGATATGCAGCAACCGCATTTCTTTCAATTTTATTTTTATAGTGTTTATAAACAGTTTGATATAATTCATCAGTAAGTTCTTCCGTAGTTTTACTTTTAAATTCTTCTTCATTAAATGGAGATGAAGTTGAAGAGAAGCGTATCAATTCAAATTCGAAGTTGTTGTAATTGTCAGAATCTTTATTTTCTTGAACTAAATTGGCACAAGTATCATAAATCATATTTACCACATCAACTTGAAGGCGTTCTCCATAAAGTGCATGTCGTCTACGCTTATATACAACCTCACGTTGAGAATTCATAACATCATCATATTCTAATAAATTCTTACGAATACCAAAGTTATTTTCTTCAACTTTACGTTGTGCTCTTTCGATTGATTTAGAAATCATAGAATGTTGAATTACTTCACCTTCTCCAAGACCCATTTTATCCATCATCTTAGCAACACGTTCACTATTAAATAAACGCATTAAGTTATCTTCTAATGACACATAAAATTGTGACGAACCTACATCTCCTTGACGTCCAGCACGACCTCTTAACTGTCTATCAACACGACGAGAATCATGTCGTTCAGTACCTATAATTGCAAGTCCTCCTGCGGCAAGAACTTCGTCAGATAATTTAATATCTGTTCCACGTCCTGCCATATTGGTTGCAATAGTTACCACTCCAGGTTTTCCTGCTTCAGCAACAATATCTGCCTCTTTTTTATGCAATTTGGCATTTAAAACATTGTGTTTAATTTTACGCATGGAAAGCATTCTTCCCAATAATTCTGAAATTTCAACAGAAGTTGTTCCTACAAGTACTGGTCGTCCTTGTTCAACAAGACTGGTTACATCGTCAATTACAGCATTGTATTTTTCACGTGCTGTTTTATAAACTAAATCTTGTTTATCATCGCGAGCCAATGGTTTATTGGTTGGAATTTCAATAACATCTAGTTTATAGATTTCCCAGAATTCTCCTGCTTCAGTTACCGCAGTTCCAGTCATTCCTGAAAGTTTGCGATACATTCTGAAGTAGTTCTGTAGCGTTACTGTGGCAAATGTCTGTGTAGCTGCTTCAATCTTCACATTTTCTTTTGCTTCAAGTGCTTGATGTAATCCGTCAGAATAACGGCGACCGTCCATGATACGACCTGTCTGCTCATCAACGATCATAATTTTATCGTTCATCACAACATATTCAACATCTTTTTCGAAAAGAGTGTATGCTTTTAGCAATTGATTCATTGTATGAATGCGTTCGCTTTTGATACTGAAGTTTTTAAATAATTCTTCTTTTTTAGTTGTTAATTCTTCAACTTCTAAATTTTCATTATCAAGCCTTCCTATTTCCATTCCTATGTCTGGCATGACAAAGAAATCATCATCGTTATGGTCTTTAGATAAATAAGAAATTCCTTTATCAGTCAATTCAATAGAATTATTTTTTTCGTCAATTGTAAAATATAATGCTTCGTCAACTTTCGGCATTTCGCGATTGTTGTCTTGCATGTAGAAGTTTTCAGTTTTTTGTAGTATTTGTTTGACTCCGTCTTGACTTAAATATTTTATAAGAGCTTTATTTTTAGGCAATCCACGATACACTCTCAATAAATGGAATCCACCTTCTTTATCACCTGCAGCAATCATTTTTTTAGCGTCCGCAAGAACACCTATTAAATACTGACGTTGTATACCTACAATTTTATCAACACTTGGTTTTAATTCATTAAATTCATGACGATCTCCTTGTGGAGTTGCACCAGAAATAATTAATGGTGTACGTGCATCATCAATTAATACAGAATCTACTTCATCAACAATTGCATAATTAGGAGGGCGCTGAACTAAATCTTTTGGTGAATGCGCCATGTTATCTCTTAAATAGTCAAATCCAAATTCATTATTGGTACCATAGGTAATATCTGCATTGTATGCTTTTCTTCTCGCGTCAGAATTTGGTTGATGGTAATCAATACAATCAATACTCAATCCATGAAACTCAAAAATAGGAGCCATCCATGCAGAATCTCTTTTTGCCAAATAATCATTTACCGTTACAACATGAACACCGTTTCCAGTAAGTGCATTTAAGTAAATAGGAAGCGTTGCAACCAATGTTTTACCTTCACCTGTCATCATCTCAGCAATCTTCCCTTGGTGTAATACAGAACCACCGATTAACTGTACATCATAGTGAATCATATCCCAAGTAATTTGCATTCCAGTTGCATCCCAAGAGTTATGATAAATTGCTTTTTCACTGTCTAGTTCAACATTCTCTTTATTTGCAGAAATTTCCCTGTCAAATGGCGTTGCAGTAACCGTAATTGTTTTATTCTGAGTGAATCTTTTTGCAGTTTCTTTAATCACTCCAAATGCTTCTGGAAGTATTTCTTCTAATGTCTTTTCTGAAGTTTGGTAAGAAGTATCTTTAAGCGTGTCAATTTCAGTATATATTTCTTCTTTCCTATCAACATTGGCCGTTTTCACTTCTTCTTCTAATGCAGTGATTTGGTCATTTATAGGTTGAATAGATTCTTTAATTTTATTTTTAAATTCAATAGTTTTCTCACGTAACTCATCATTGGATAGGGCAGAAAGAGCACTTTCGAATGCTGTTACTTTTCCGATAACTGGTTCTAATGTTTTAAGGTCTTTTTTTCGTTTATCTCCAACAAAAACTTTTAAAACAGAATTTAATAAACTCATAATTTTTTTTAATATTATAGTTGCTCAAAATTAAGCAAAAAAAAAGCCTCAATAGAGACTTTTTTTGTTATTTTTTTGAATGATTTAGTATTCTTCTTCATTCCATAGATAATCATCTTCAGTAGGATAATCAGGCCATATTTCAATAATTGAATCATAGGCATCTCCTTCATCTTCTATATCCTGTAGGTTTTCAGCTACTTCAAGAGGAGCTCCTGTTCTGATTGCATAATCAATAAGCTCATCTTTGGTTGCTGGCCAAGGTGCATCTGATAAGTATGATGCTAGTTCTAGTGTCCAATACATAGGTAATAATTTTTAATATTTTGCAAAAATAATTTTTTTAAGCACAAAGTCAAGTTATTTCATGTATTTTTTCAATAATTCTAAGAACTTACTCAATTTTAACTGGAATCCATGGAATTTCAGCGCTCTGATTATCAATTGACAATTTTCGTGCCAATACAAATAGATAGTCAGAAAGTCGGTTTAAATAGATCAATACTTGTTCGTCTATACTCTCTTCAATGCTCAGTTGAACGCTTATTCTCTCTGCTCTTCTACATACACATCGTGCAATGTGACAATATGACACTGTAGTATGACCTCCAGGTAAAATAAAATGTGTCATTGGCGGTAATTCCATATTCATAAGGTCAATTTCATTTTCAAGAAACAGAACAGATTCTTCAGTGATTTTGGGAATATTTAACCGTTCTTTTCCACTTTTTAATGTCTTTTTTTCTTCTGGAGTTGCAAGCATTGATCCCAAAGTAAAAAGTTCGTTTTGGATTCTCAAGAGTGTATCGTCAATATGTGCACTTATTTTTTGATCACGTATTAATCCAATATTAGAATTTAATTCATCAACTGTTCCGTAAGCTTCAATCCGTAAATGATATTTTGGAACTCGTGTTCCGCCATACAATCCTGTTGTTCCTTTGTCGCCTGTTTTAGTATATATTTTCATGCTATAGTTCTATTGATTGTGAAGTATAAAGTTATCGTTTTATGCGTTAATTACTCTTTAAAAATTTAAAATTTTATTTATCTAAACTCTAATTGTAAAATGTTCTTTCTTCTGTTCTTTTCTAAAAAACACGAATCCCCAATAAAAAGTATCAATTGTTACAGTCACATATGAAGACTCTTTTATAAATTCCCATGCCTCTTCCATTTCTTTTGACCAATGAATATCGTCAAAAATAAAAACTGAATCGTTATGAATGTTTTCTAGGCATTGATTAAAATAATTTATTGTTGCTTCTTTTTGGTGATTTCCATCAAAATAAACTAAATCATAAGATTGGTCTTTAATAATATAAGATAGAGTTGTATTTAAATTACCAAAGTGAAGATTGATATTGGTTAGATTGTATTTGTCAAATTGTTCTTGAGCGATTCTTCCAGTTTCTGAACATCCTTCAATAGTTGTGATGCAACATTTAGGATTTGCGATACTCATCGAAGCGGTTCCTATTCCTAGAGATGTCCCGAGTTCTAGGATATGTTGTGAAGAGAAATACGTTACAATTTTAATTAATAGATTGGCTCTCCTTTTTGATATTCCAGCAATTTTAGCAATTTTTGATATTTTTCTAATATTGGTTTTAAAAAATCTTGAACCTTTACCAAAATCAGTAACTTCTATTGTGGAATTATTAGCCAATAATTCGTTGCGAAAGGAATCTATAAATGAAATTTCAGATGGAGAAGTTTTTTTGTAAAAGCATTTTGTGACTAGATTATAGATAAATGGAGAGTGAACACCATGTTGATTGGTGGATTTAATATAAAACTTGATATAAGATTTTATTTGGAATAGTTTATTCATAAATTCTTGACGAAAATAAAAGAAAAATTATTTTAATAAGTGATTAAAAATTATATTTGTCAATAAGCGGCTTATTATACTGTTATTTTAAGGCTTAATTTATATTATAAATAATGAATAAATCTTTAATTTATATTTTTGTAGTAGTATTCTTTTCTTCATGTATGACTACAAAAAAGACTTCATATTTTCAAGGCGAACCCTCACCAATCTCTGAATTATATAAGTTCAATAACGAACCTTATAAATTGCAGGTAAATGATATTATTTCAATTGCGATAAAGGCTGAAGACCCTAAGTTAATTGCACTGTTTGCAACACCAGAAGATGGAGGAGGAGAACTCTATTTTAATGGTTACACAATTGATAGACACGGTAATATCAGAATTCCATATATAGGCGAATTGAATGTGCTAGGATATACTGCCAAAGAAGTTCGTGAAAAAATTGAAATAGAATTAAAGAATTTCATAAAACGTCCAGAAACTATATTTGTTGATGTGAAATTATCAGGAATTCAATTTTTGGTTACAGGAGAAGTTGGATCACCTGGAACAGTAAGTTTACTTCAGAACCAAGTTTCAATACTTGACGCAATTGCAAATGCTGGTGAGATTTCAGAATTTGGGGATAGAGAAAATGTTTTACTCATTAGAAAATCTCTCGAAGGTGTTAAGAAATATAAAATTAATATGTTGGAAATTGAGATATTTGAATCTGAACATTTTTACATACAGCCTAATGATATAGTATATGTTCCTGCTCTAAAACAAAAATTCTGGGGAACCGGAACTACTGGATTACAGACATTTACAACATTAGCATCCATACTTACTGTCTTAGCGAGTTCTGTGTTATTAATAAAAAATTTATAATTGATTCATGGAGCAAGAATTTAAAATACTTAATTCGCAGAGTGAAAATATTAGAGAGAACTTATCAGATATAAAAGGATATGTTTTTCGTGTCTTATCTAATTGGAGATGGTTTTTAATCACAATTCCTATTGCATTAGCGATTGCATATTATGTGAATATATCCACTGAAAGAATTTACAGTCTTCATTCAACAATTGCTGTAAAAGAAAAGAAAAATCCATTATTCAATTCAGGAACTAATATTGCTTTTAATTGGGGAGGAGTAAGTGATCAGGTTGAATCAATTCGAAGAGTTATAAGTTCTAGATCTCACAATGAAAAAGTAGTACGTGAACTTGAATATTATATTGAATATCTGAGTCAAGGACGTTTTAGAATAGAAGATGTTTATGGAGAAACTCCTTTTCTAGTTCAATTGGAAGACGATGCGTTTCAACTTGCCAATACAATTATTACAATTGATTTTATAGATAATAGTACTTATAAATTATCAATTGATTTTGAAGATAATAACAAGGTAAATATAATTAATTATCAAAATGATAAAACACATATTTATGATGTTATAGACCCTATATTTACTAAAGAATATAAACTAGGTGAACCTATCAATTTACCGTTTTTAAATCTTACGCTATCTTCAGTTGAAGGTTCAGGAAACATATCAGGTACTTCGTATATGATTCGTTTTTTAAGTGTTGATCAGAGTGTCAGTAAGTATCGTTGGGTAAGCGCTCGTTCTATTCCCAACACATCATTATTAAACGTTTCACAATCTGGACCAAATAAGAAGAGAATCGTTGATTATGTTAATAAAACTGTAGATGTATTGTCTATTTCAGAATTACAAGAGAAAACGAATTATGCTTTTCAAACTTTAGATTTTATCAATGAGCAATTTAAAAATACTGAAGATAGTTTACGCTCAATTGAAAGTAGCATAGGGAAGTATAAAAAGGCCAAGGGTATTTATAATTTATCTATTGAAGGTTCTCAGATATTTTCCGAAACAACAGGATTAGACAAGAATCAACAAGATTTAACGGACAGATTAGAATATTATAACAATCTTGAAAACTATATTAATACGAGTCGAAACTATATTAACATTCCTGCTCCTGCAGTTATAAATATTGAAGATGGATCAATTAGTTCTAAAATAGCTGCACTTACCGAATTATCAACAGAGAAAGAAAAATTAGAAAAAGAAGTAACTAGTAATCATCCTTCTTTAATTTCGTTAAATCAACAAATAGAAACGACCAAACAAGTTTTACTAGAGAATGTTTCTTCACTTAAAAATGTATTGAATCTTAATATTAGAAATAGTAAAAGAAGAGAAAGTAATTATAATTACCAATTAAAAAAACTTCCTGAAAAAGAACAAAAATTATTAAATTTTCAACGAAAATATGCTTTAACGGAATCGAATTACCTTTATCTGTTACAGAAAAGTTATGAGGCTAGAACTGCAATTGCCGCGACTGTCTCAGATATTACAATTCTTGATATAGCAAAAGACACAGGGCAAAAATCAAGCAAACCAAGAAAGCCATTTAATTATATGGTAGGTTTATTATTGGGGACACTGATTCCATTATTTATAATTATTGCAATTGAGATTTTAGATACCAAAATTCAAACAGTCGAAGAGATTGAAAGATTGTCACCCATACCTATTTTAGGAGTCGTAGGTAGGAATACGGCAATAAATAATTTATCTGTTTTTTTAAAGCCCAAATCTGCTGTCGCTGAATCGTTTCGAGCCTTACGTTCCAATATTCATTTTTTATTTGATAGAAAAAAAATTAATAAGTCTAAAACGGTTATGGTTACTTCGTCTATAAGTGGTGAAGGTAAAACATATGTTTCAATTAATATGGCTACAGTTTTTGCATTGAGTGGTAAAAAGACAGTTTTAGTAGGTCTTGATCTGCGTAAACCTAAAATTTTTGGAGATTTTGATATTAATAATGATGAAGGAATTGTAAATTATTTAATTGGCCAAAAAACGATAGAAGAAATTATTATTCCTTCAAAAATTGAAAATCTAGATATTATTACTGCTGGACCAGTTCCACCAAATCCTTCTGAATTAATCATGAACAGTGCCAATGAAGAATTGATGGAATACCTGAAAAAAAACTATGAGTATATCGTTTTAGATACGCCTCCTGTAGGTCTTGTTGCTGATGCTTTTGAACTTGTGAAGTATGCAGATGTAACTTTATATGTTGTCAGACAAGGATTTACTCAGAAAGGAATGTTAAAAATGATAAATGATAAGTATAATAAAAATGAAGTGTCCAATATAAGTGTTATTTTAAATAACTTTAAAGTGAAATCTAGCTACGGCTACGGCTACGGCTACGGCTATGGCTATGGCTACGGTTACGGTTATGGCTACGGTTATGGAAACGGATATCATGAAGATGAGAAAATGCCATTGTATAAGAAAATATTTCGATTTATAATCGGTAAATAGTATCAATTAATTGAATTTTAAAAAGCCTTGTTGATTATGATCAACAAGGCTTTTTAAATAATAGATTGTAGTTGTTTTATTTTAAACTTCCAGTCATATCAGCAGGAATTACCCATTGATCATATTCTTCTTCAGTAACATATCCTAATCTTACTGCTTCTTCACGTAATGTTGTTCCGTTCTGATGCGCAGTATTTGCGATTTCGGCAGCTTTATAATACCCAATTTTAGTATTTAAGGCTGTTACAAGCATCAATGAATTGTTGAGTAATGTTTCTATGACTTTATTATTTGGTTCAATTCCTTGAGCACAATTGTCATTGAATGAGACGCAAGCATCTCCAAGTAATCGTGCAGATTGTAAAAGATTAGCTGCCATTATTGGTTTAAAAACATTTAACTCATAATGACCTTGGGTTCCACCTATGGTAATTGCAACATCGTTTCCAATAACTTGTGCACATACCATAGTAAGGGCTTCACATTGTGTTGGATTTACTTTTCCAGGCATAATAGAAGATCCAGGCTCATTGGCAGGAATAATTAACTCGCCTATTCCTGAACGTGGTCCTGAAGCCATCATTCTAATGTCATTTCCGATCTTGTTTAAAGAAACTGCAAGTTGTTTTAAGGCTCCATGAGTTTCAACAATTGCATCATGAGCAGCCAATGCTTCAAATTTGTTTTCGGCAGTAATAAAAGGATGCCCTGTAAATTCAGCAATATATTGAGCAACCAAAACATCGTAACCGTTTGGTGTATTTAATCCAGTTCCTACAGCAGTCCCTCCTAATGCTAATTCTGAAAGATGGTCTAGTGTATTTCGCAATGCTTTTAAACCATGATTTAACTGAGATACATAGCCAGAAAACTCTTGTCCTAAAGTCAATGGTGTAGCATCCATTAAATGTGTACGACCTATTTTTACAACATCTGAATATTTATCAACCTTTGATTGTAATGTATCTCTTAGTTTTTCAATCCCAGGAATTGTATTTTCTACAACCATTTTATAACAAGCGATATGCATTCCTGTTGGAAAAGTATCATTGGATGATTGAGATTTATTTACATCATCATTTGGTTGGATTGTTTTTTCTCCTTCACCTATAATTTTTCCTGCAATTTCGTGAGCTCTATTTGCAATCACTTCATTTACATTCATGTTACTCTGAGTTCCTGAACCTGTCTGCCATATGACTAGTGGAAACTGATCATCGTGTTTTCCATTGAGTATTTCATCACATACTTGAGCAATTAAATCTCTTTTTTCTGATTGTAAAATACCCAATTCAGAATTGGTATAAGCGGCTGCTTTTTTTAAATAAGCAAATCCATATATAATTTCAATAGGCATTGAAGCTGAATTTCCTATTTTAAAATTATTTCTTGAACGCTCAGTTTGAGCGCCCCAATATTTATCAGCAGGAACTTGAATTGTTCCCATCGTGTCTTTATCAATTCTGAATTTCATTGTAAAAAATTTTGTTTACAAAGTTACTAAAAATTTACCCTAACTTTTTCTTATTTTGATTGATATAAATAAAAAATAAATACTATTTTTGCTGAAGTATTTAAACAACAACAATTATGATGGATTTTTCTCAATTTTCTGGTTATTTACTTTTCTTAACTGTCTTAACTATGGGTTTTTGGTTGATGATTTTTTTAATAACATTTGTAATTCCTTATTGGATTATTGGTTATTTAAGAGAAGAGTGGAAATATAGAAATGAAGAAAAAACTGAAATTAAATAATATAGTATTTATATATACTAAAAAAGGGCTTGTAAATTTTGCAAGCCCTTTTTTTATAGATTAAAAACCTTCACTACCACCTTGATACTGCCCTCCGTTACTTGGCCTCTCACGTTTCTTTTTCTGATTGAAACGGTATGTGAAACTAAGAGTTATTTGACGTTCTCTCCATTGAAATTCGCCTTCAGATATCGTAGTTGGGTTTTCTCTCCCTCCAAAATAAGTGGTGCTATATCTCTTGCGTGAATTAAGTAAATCACTTGCGTTTAAAACCAATGAAGCTTTTTCTTTAAATAAATCTTTACTAAAGGCTAGGTTTACAACGAACATTCCGTCTCTATCTGATTGAGCATTATTTTGAGGTCCTCGGAACATTAATCGAGTTTGCCATTGAATTTCAGCAGGTAGTGTAATTCTTGAATTAAAACGTGCAAACCAACTACTTTGATTTACTTCCTGTAAATCAACAGAATTTGTTTCTCCGTTTGTATTGGTATAATTGTAAACAAAAGCATCAGTTTTAAATTTGAAATAATTAAAAGTAGTAGACAGCCTTACTTTTTTAGTTGGATTAATATTGGTGGTTAATTCAAATCCATAGCGATTTTCTGTCCCTAAATTTACCGGAGTTCGAACAAACACATCAAACGTTTCTCCACCTTGTGTTCTTTCTTCAGAAATTGAAATTGGTTGCATAATATCTGTCGAATATTGATAATATAAGGAAGAGTTTAGAGTGAATTTATTGATTTTTGTGGTGTACCCAAAATCTATTGAACTTGTAAATGAAGGGTTAATATCTGGATTACCTCTAAAAATATTAGTAGCTGAACTTCTTGATTCAAATGGATTTAAAAACCAATGTCTTGGTCTTTGTAACCTTCTACTATATCCGAGTGTTAAATTATCATTGTCATTTAATTCATAACCTAAATTTATTGTCGGAAACCATTCAGTATAATTTTTATCTGAAAGTTCATCCGTAGTAAAAACTTTTAAATCTATGTCAGTAATTTCCGTTCTTAATCCCATTAAATAAGAAAACTTTTTTATTTTATTTCCATACTGAGCATAAAAGGCATAAATATTTTGTTTAAAATCTATTGCATTTGAAGGGTCAAATTCGAATGGATTTCCATTTCCATCTCGAACTTTAAAATCAGAAAATAAATCTTGTAGAGTTGTTTTATGACCAAACTCTAATTGGCTTTTTTTACCAATAGGTAATACGTAATCAACTTGAAATAAATAATCTTCTGAGTTTGTTATTTGAGAATTTTGTTCAGCAAGTATAGTATCTACAGTTACAGGAGAGTTTTCTAATTCCTGACTATCACTATATTGTAAATCAACAATCAATTTTTTCCCATTTCCATCAAAATTATTGGTGTAGTTTAAAGAATATTGATGATCCGCACCATCTTCTTCTTCATTTTCAATTCTTGATTGCGTATTTGTAACAATAGAATTAATATCAAAATTTCTAGTAATATTTGTTGCGATGTCTTCTCCTTTAGAATCTCTATAAAATACAGAACCGGTTAAGGAACTATTTTTAGAAAGATAATATTCCATTCCTACAGATACATTAAAGTTTTTATTTTCTCTATCAAATACTCGATCCTCATCTCTGAAATTTTTTAGAGTTCCATTATCTTCAAAATTTGTGAAATATGTATAAGAATTTCCAGGACCTTTTCTATAGGAATAACCAAGATTTGAAAATAAATTAAATTTTTTAGTCCTATAATTCAAGTTTGGAGAAATTCTAACCATATCAGGATTTCCAACAGTAAGATTGACCGATCCATTAAATCCAGTGATTTTTCCTTTTCTAAGTATAATATTTAATATTCCAGCAGTTCCTTCAGCATCATATCTTGCGGAAGGAGAAGTGATTACTTCAACTTTTTCTATGGCTTCTGCTGGTAAACTTCTCAATGCTTCAGAACCTGTTAATCCTACTAGTGCAGATGGTTTTCCATCAATAAGAATTCGTACGTTTTCACTTCCTCGGAGACTTACGGATCCTTCAGCATCTACAACTACTGAAGGCACATTATCCAATACGTCAGAGGCAGTTCCTCCTTTAACTGTCATATCTTTTCCTACGTTGTATATTTTTTTATCTAGTCGTATTTCAACAGTACTCTTTTCAGCAATAATTTCAATCTCATCTAGAGATTCTGAACTAGAATTTAAAAGTATTGTTTCTAGGTCTGTATCTTGGATTAAATTTTTATTTGATATTGTTTTTGTTTCAAATGAAAGAAATTCAATAGCTATATCATAAATACCTGCTTTTATTTCAATTTCGAAATCCCCTTTTTCATTGGTAACTCCTCCAGAAATAGTTCCACTTTTTTTAGAAGTTAAAACAATCGTTGCATATTCCAATTCTTGATTGGTTTCTGCATCAACAACTTTACCAGTTAAGTTTATAGATGGGATGTCAGGGTTTTGTGCAAATAAAAATGAGGTTGTTATAAAACAACAAATTAAAAGTGTAGCCTTTTTCATGTGTGATTAAAAGAGTTTTTTTGTAGACTACAAAGTTCTATCTAAGTTTACTGAAGTGTTGTTAAAATTGTGTTAAGAAAAATTAAATAATAGCGGTTATATTTTCTGGAGGTCGCCCAATGACCGCTTTATCTTTATGAATAACAATAGGTCTTTCAATCAGTTTAGGATTTAAAACCATCGCATTAATGAGTTGAGCATCTGTCATTTTTTTATCTTTATAATTTTCTTTCCATATTTTCTCGCCTTTTCTTATCATTTCAATAGGAGAGATGTCTAGAAGTTGGATTATTTCATTTAATCGTTTAACAGAAAGAGGGTTGTCTAGATATTTGATTACTTCATACTCTTTTCCTGAATTTTCAACTATTTTAAGTCCTTGTCGACTTTTACTACAGCGAGGATTGTGAAGGATTTTGATCATTTAAAACTTCGGTTTTGTATCTTTTTTATCAAAATCTATTTTACGATTCTTTTTGCTCTGATTGAAACGATAGGTAAATGATAGAATAACGTCTTGGAACTTATTGCGTATGTTGCTTTTTGAAAAATAATTTGTGTCAAAACGATCTCTTAATGTCCTATTGGAATTAAAGATATCATTAGTTGTTAAACTCAAGGTTGCGTTTTTATTAAACAAGTCTTTCGTAATAGCAGCACTTGCATAGGTAAATGCATGACGTGTAGATACAGGACCTTCTGAAATTAATTTATGTATAATATTGGTTTGAAAATTAAAAATTGTTGGAATTTTTAATTGACTAGATAAAGTAAGTGTTCCATTAATATTTTTTTGATTGTAATCAACTATCACAGGTTCATCAAGAGTATTAGTAGTTTC
>CAJQNZ010000052.1 GCA_905479835.1 uncultured Flavobacteriaceae bacterium | reverse complement strand
CCACTTTGTACACATTTCAGGATTAATCGATGAGATTAATGAAGGTGACACAGTAGAATTTGAATTAAAAGAAGGTAACAAAGGATTAAATGCGGTAAACGTACGTTTAATCTAATAGATATACTTTAAATTTATTAAAAGTTCATATGCCATAGGTGTATGAGCTTTTTTTCATGCAAAACATATTGAGTCTTTTCAAAAATATTTTTATAGAATATAAAAATATATAATAAATTGAAAATAAGTGAATTAATATGTTGATTGTTTAAAAAAAAGTAAGACATTTGCACTTTAATAAAAAAAACAATAATTAAATTACATTACCATGAGTACAGGAACAGTAAAATTTTTCAATGTGTCTAAAGGATTTGGATTCATTACCGAAGAAGGAGTTGATAAAGATCACTTCGTACACGTTACAGGATTAATTGACGAGATTAATGAAGGAGATACAGTAGAGTTTGATCTTGAAGAAGGAAAAAAAGGATTGAATGCAGTTAACGTAAAAGTTATCTAAAAACATATACTTTAAAACTTTAAAAACTCATCAGTAATGATGAGTTTTTTTATGCTCTTTTTTTTATGAGGTTAAAGGTTGTTTAAAACTCTCATTAAATCAGACTTACTTATGAATAACTGATATTCAGTATCGATACTTTTTAACTGAGTTTCAATCAATTTAACCTCTCTATAGTTTACAAGAAATAAAGAGCCTTCACCTAGACTGAACATACGATTTTCACTGGAAACAAGTTGTTTATAATCCTTTACAAGGTTTAAAATAAGATCATATTGCCTTTTATAAGAAGTAATTTCTTGTGTTATGGCATCTATTTTATTCTTTAAAACAACTTCAGTAGCAGAAATATCAAAGTCAATATCTTGCAATTTTATTTTAGCCAATTTTAAATCTGCACGTTCTTTTCTTAAAAACAATGGAAATCGAACATTCAATCCACTTTTATAATTTGCCGTATTTAAAGAACTTATCCTATCATACTCTGGCGTTAAAAAATTATATTCTAAATTAATTGTAGGTAATAGATTATTCATTTTTAATCTTTTATCAACAGTTAGAATCTCTTTTTTAACCTGTAATTCTTGTAATTTAGGATGATTTTCTAGAATTGAATCCGTTGAATTTAAAATAGAACTATTTAATACAATATCAATTAAATCTATTGTCTGAATATCAGGTAATATTGCGTTTTCCAGTTCTAATGGAAGATTGTTTTCTAGCCATAGATAATTTGACAATTCTAAGGTAGATTTTATATATCCAATACTAGCCTTTTCAAGATCTAAGAATCGATTTTTTAAATTGATATTGGCTTCAAGTGTGTCAATCGCAGGTTTATCACCTGCGAGATAACTTTTCTTCACATTTATAAATCTTGTTTCTGCATTTACAACAAAATCTTCATAGACGCTTTTGGCTTGGTAATTTTTAAGCCAATTAAAATAGGAAGAAATAGCCTCATATAAAATATCATTTACCAGTAATTCTTGAGTTGCTTCCGCTTGTTGTACATATAATTTAGACTGTTTTAAAGTAGCCATTCGTTGATTGGTAAGCAATCCTCTGGCAAGTGGTATTGATATACCAGCACTATACAATCCATCGATAGGAGTGTTAAATTCGGAATTTAAAAAATCACCACTATTGTTTTCATAATTTGCCTTAAGTTCTATTCCATACCAAGTTGGGATTTTAAAAGTGGTATTTAACTTGTCAAAATATTCAGTTTCTTTAAATTTTTTACGATCGTAATCTACTTCTATTTTTGGATCAAATGCTCCTCTAGATTTCAATAACTTCGCTTCGCTTTCCGTAGTTATAAGTTGAGCTTGTTTAACAATAGGATGGTATTTTTTCACATAACCAATAAATTCTTCTAAAGTTAGTATGGTTTCACTTTCTTGAGCATGTGTTACGAAAGAACCTAAAAAAAAGATTATAAATATATATCGTTGCATGTTGTCTACTTTGTTGATTTAGTATTGGCTGAGCTCTTACTTGGTATATAGAAGTTAGGAGGGAAGTTATTTAACTGACGCCATAACTCAAACCATATTGGAACATCATCTAGTAATGCAATTGTTTTTGCTCCAGAACCTACTCGAATTGCTTCTGGCCATTCATAATCAGAAGAATCGGGAGCAATAAGAACTCGGAATTTACCATTTTCACTTATGAAATTTTCAATCGCTACAACTTCTGCTCCATAGGTTCCATAAGAAACATTCGGCCAACCGCTAAAAACAATTGCTGGCCAACCATCAAATTGTACACGAACTTTTTCACCAATATTTATCAATGGCAAGTCAATAGGACGAACATACATTTCTACTGCCAATTCATAATTTGCAGGCATAATATTTACAATTTTATCTCCTTCTTTAAAAGTTTCTCCAACACCAGACATTATTGCTTTATTGATATATCCATCTTGTGGAGCAGTCATAAATAAAAGGCTCCCACGCTTTTTATAATTTGCAAGATTGGTTTCTAGTTTTGATACTTGAGCCTCCGTATCATAACCGCTAGATTGTGCAGTATATAAATCACTTTGCGCTTTTGCTAGTTTATCTCCATAGGTTGCATTTATGGTTGACATAGAGAGTTGGGAATTGATTACTTCATTTTTGGAACTTAAAAATTTGTTTTGCTGAGCATTTAATTTCGATTCTGCTTCTTGCAATTTGGATCGTTTTTCTTCAACATCTTTTAATGCTTTTAATCCTTCATCTTCTAAAGAGATTACACGATCCAATTGTGTTTTAGCAATAGTTGCATTTATTTGGGTTGCTTGAAGATCTATACTGTCTGTTTTTACTTTTAAATTTGCTTGTAGTAATTTGTTTTTTGCTTGTTCGAATTTTAAAGAACGTTCTTGTTGCAATGCTTTAATTTGATTGCTCAATGCAATCACTTTATTCTTATAAGCCTCTACAGATGAAGATTTAGCAGTCAATTGATTATCAGTTCTTTCTGCAAGTTTTTCGTCAAAATAATCACTTTTAACTTCTGACATACGAATGATTGTGTCTCCTTTTTTAACAAAATCCCCTTCTTGAACAAACCATTGTTCAATTCGTCCCGGAATCTGAGACTGTAATGTCTGAGGGCGCTGATCCAGTCTCAAAGTAGTTACATTTCCTTTACTAGTAATATTCTGTGTCCAAGGAAAAAATAAAATAATTACCATCAATATAGAAGACACTAAAAGAAATTTTTTAAATCTTTTATGGTACTCTTTTGAGAATATTTCTTTCCCAGACTTAAACGTTTTTAAGTCAATGTATTCGGTAACTTTATTTTTAGATATATTAAGCATGTCTATTTATTATTAATAACATTTCCGTTTTCTAGCATAATATGCTTGTTACATTTTTGCTTCCAACTTTGATTATTGCTGACAACTATCAGACTCCATGGTTGACTTTTATCTGTTAAAAATGAAATGATTTCAAGTGCCTCTTCTTTATAGAACTGGTCTAGTGGATCTTCAAGAATTAACATTTTAGGTTGTTTAATAATTGCTCTAGCCAATACAATTTTTTTAGCAATAGAATTAGCGATTTGTTTCCCTTCTGCTTTTAAATAAGTATTTAAACCATCAGATTGTTGCTTTAAGAATTCATTTAGCCCTAGATTCTTAAAGGTTTCATAAATCAATTCATCACTTATATCTTTATTACCAAAGGTGATATTTTCTCTTATTGTTCCTTCAAATGGAGTTTCTTCAGAAAGAGATAACCCTAAATGAGAGCGGTATTGATTTAATAAAAGACTACCTATTGATAGATTATTAACATAAATATATCCTGAAGTAGGAACTATTAATCCAGTGAACAGTTGTAATAAACTTGATTTTCCAGAGCCACTTTTACCTTCAATTAAAATCCTGTCTTTTGGATTTACGGTTAATGAAATATTCTGCAAAATAGGAGTATTTCGATTACTTACAGCATAGGAAACATTGTCAAATTCTACGGTTAATTCTGTATCTGGTTTCATTACTTCACCCTCTTGCGACTCCAAAGGTAAATCTACTACTTGACCTAATTTTTCTATAGAAGTAAGCACATCATAAAATGATTCTAAACCGAGAATCAATTTTTCTACAGAATTAATAACTAAAATCACAATGATTTCTGCGGCTACGAATTGTCCTATATTCATACGTTGATCGAGGACAAGAAAACCTCCAATTAATAACAATCCAGCAGTTACCAATACTTTAAAACCGATCATTTGTGTGAATTGTAACAATATAATTCTAAAGTGATTTTCTCTTGCAGTAAGATAATCTTCAACTAATACATCATTTTTCTGCATTGCAAGTTTTGTTTTACCAGAGAGTTTAAAACTTATCACAGCACGAGAAACTTCTTGCAACCAATGCGCAACTTTATATTTGGTTTTAGATTCTTTTAAACTAGTTTCTAATCCTATTCTAGCAGTATATTTAAATACAATGAAGATTAATAATAAGAGTAATATCCCAAAAATTATAAAAAACGGATGGTAGAAAGAGAGTAGAAGAAGCGCAAAAATTATCTGTAAAAACGCAGAAGGAACATCAATTAATATTTTTGATAGTCCTTTCTGAATGGTTAATGTGTCAAAAAAACGATTTGCCAATTCTGGAAGGTAATAATTACGAAGTTCACTCATTTTAATTTTAGGAAATCGATAACTCAATTCTAATGAAGCTCTTGTAAATATACGCTGTTGAATTGTCTCAATAATTCGCATTTGCATTAACTTTAAAATACCAGAAAATGCAACTCCAGCAGTTACTAAAACAACCAATACAATCCAAGAAGTAGATATTTGCGCCCCTTGAATTAAATTAATAATTGCTTGAATTCCAAGAGGTAAAGATAGTACTACAATACCATCAAAAATTGCATAGTAACTAATTTGAAAAATATCTTTGCGTTCTAGTTGTAATAAACCTAGAAATCGCTGCCAAGGAGTTAATGGATTATTTGCCATTTAATAATGTTTTTAATGCTATATCAGTAAAAAAATAAGTTGGTGTAATTTTGTTATTACAGTTGGTAATAGACTTGAAATGATTTTTTATAAAATGTTGATGCAATGCGCCTTCAATAATTGTACTTGCCAGACTTAGACTACTTACATAAGAATTATCATAAGCAGAAATTATTTTTGAAAAACGTTGAACTACACGCTTATAAGACATAAAACAACCATCTTTATTTTCAATATCAACATTTTTAGTTAAATATGATTTTGAGTTTTCATTAATTACAATCTCATTCAATAACACTTCATTGATATGTCCGTAATTACTATCCTGTTTTGTTGTTCTTGTAACAATTTCAATGGCTTTTTTTAATTTTTCATTCGCATCGTTAATACTATATGTTTCTAGCATTAATTGATACTCTATCCAACTCCAATACCATGATGTAAGATAAATAAGTAGTTTATGCTTACTTTCAAAATAACGGTAAATTGAACTCTCATTGGATCCAATAATACGTCCCAACTTTTTAAAATTAAAGTCTTCAAATCCTATTTCTTCAATCAGAACAATACTGTTTTCAATGATTCGTTTCCCAAGTGAAGAAGATTCTGGGTCTTTTAAATAGATTCCTTGTGGAATCTCTATTTTAAGATTTGAAAGTAAAGTATTCATAATTAATAATGTTTTGTGCAAATATAATAGTATTACTATTAAAACAAAATTATTATCAATTTATTTTATAAAAATATCTTAAAAAGAAATGATAAAAAAGGCAGAATGTAGAAACTTAATTGTCTGCATACAATTCCAATTGTTTCTTCATAATTGGACGAAATAAAAATGGGAAATAAGATAATAAGAGCATTGCAGGATATCCATAGGGTAAATTCGGACTATTTTCTTTGGAATCCAGTAATTGATATGGTTTTCCTCCCATATGATGATGATCGGAATGTCGAGTCAACTCGAATAACAACACCCTTCCTATAATGTGATCAGAATTCCATGAATGCTTAGGTTTTACGCGTTCATATCTTCCGTTTTCTTGCATTTTTCTACGCAATCCATAATGAGCAAAATAGTTCTGTGCTTCCAATATTGAAATTCCATATACACTTGTAATAAAATAAAGAAACATAACATACAAACCAAAAAAATAGAAGATGCTAAAAAGTAAAAGTATTGGTAATATTGTATATAAAATCATAGGGTTAAGCACTGTGTTTTTTTCTTTTGATTTTAGACGTTGCGCTTCAAGTTTCCAAGTTTTAAAATATCCACCTATTTGTGAGCGTATTGCAAAAAAATAAAAAATATCACCCTCTTTAGCAGAAGTATAATCTTCAGGAGTTCCTATATCTCTGTGATGCCCACCATTATGATACGGAATAAAATGATTCTGAAGTGATGTTAAAAGCATGATATGCGCTAGTGTCGTTTTTAAAATATGATCTGTTTTATGACCCAATTCATGTCCTATATTGATTCCATTCACACCGAGAATAGTTCCCATCATTAAAATACAAGCTATCAAGTCCGATAGTGGGAGAGCTTCATTGGAAATAGTAATTAAAAAATGGTAAATAACGAATAGATGAAGAGGAACTGATATGTATAACACCAAATCAAAAAAGAAATCTTCACGTACTAAATCTTTTTCAACTTTGCTTAAATTGTATGCGTTTTTCGGAAGTATTTGCTCTATAATGGGCACAAATACATATAAAAACAATAAACCTGTATATGCATAAATTCCTGTTACGTTAAATGTGATAATCCCTAAAACTGGAATAATAAAGGCAGCAAAGTATTTGAATTTTGTCATTGTGTGAGAATTTTATCATACTATTTAGACAAATATAGTTTGATTTATTTAAGAAATAAAAATAATAACAATAGATATCGGTGATTTAAAAATGATTATATGGTATTTTTTTGATGTATTGAGTCATAATTATAGTGATTTCCTATGAAATAAAAGTTTTGTATAGATTTTGTATAGGTCACTAAATACTTTTATAGTTTTATAATTAATAAATTTGAAAAAAAATAAATCCCATGAAAATAAATTACAATTTTATACTCTTCTTTTTTTTAATCAGTATACAGATAAATAGTCAAGAACTAGATGTAATTTATTCAGATTTAGTATGGTCAGATGAATTCAATGGGAGTGGAGCAATTGATGCGACTAAATGGCATCATCAGACTATTGGGCCAAATGGAGGTAGATGGTATAATAATGAATTGCAACATTATACGAACCGTACAGAAAATTCTTTCGTTTCTGGAGGGAATTTAAATATTGTTGCCAAAAGAGAAAATTTATCACAGAATGGGGTTTCTTTAAATTTTACATCAGCAAGATTAAATTCCAAATATGCATTTACATATGGTAGGGTAGATGTAAGAGCAAAACTTCCATTTGGAAATGGAACTTGGCCTGCGATATGGACTTTAGGAAAAAACATCAGTGAATCTGGTGCTTATTGGCAGCAACAAGGTTTTGGTACTACTGGATGGCCAGCGTGCGGTGAAATTGATATTATGGAACATGGATTACATGCGACCAATGAAGTTTCTTCTGCCTTGCATACACCATCTAGTTTTGGAAATACTAGTAATACAGCCAGAAAAACACTTGCTAATGTTGTAGAAAATTTTCATGTCTATTCTATGAATTGGTCTCCAGACCAAATCACATTTATGATTGACAATGTGATCTATTACACATACAATCCTACTACTAAAAACAGCAGTACATGGCCATTTGATCTTGATCAATTCTTATTACTTAATATTGCTATGGGAGGTTTTTCAGGAACTCCAGATGCTAGTTTTACAGAAAGTAGTATGGTAATTGATTATGTAAGAGTATATCAAAATACCAGTCTAAGTATCGTTGATGAATTTACCGATAAATTTTCAGTCTATCCGAATCCTACTGCAGATTTTATAGAGATTAAAACAAATGAAAATATAGATAAAGTAGCCCTATATTCTTCTTTAGGTCAATTGGTTTTAAGAAAAGAAAATCCTTTAAAACAAATCGATATAAAAAATATAACTACTGGATTTTATATTTTGAAAATTTATTCAGGAAATAAGATAGCAACAAAGAAAATTATAATTGAGAATTAAAAGTAATCTAAAATATAGTGTGGTGAAACGTAATTGTTTCCAATAATTATAGATACGAATGTTTTAAAAATCTCTGCGAAGCAAACCACGTATTATTTTAATGACTCAAATATTTTTAATCACGAACACAACTTTATAAAATATTAAAATTATGAGTAATTTTACATAACGTCAAATTATAGTTTTCAATTATAACTAGAAGATCATAAGCCATAATTTATTTTAACATAATATCTGACGATATAAAACTAAAGTTATTATATCTGATATTATATGTAAATAGCCTTAAAAAAGGCTATACATAAATTACTTTAAAATGTACTATAATGT
>CAJQNZ010000051.1 GCA_905479835.1 uncultured Flavobacteriaceae bacterium | reverse complement strand
CAAGTTTGTGATTTAGAATACGGAGAATTTGTTCATACATTTGGTGATGCTCATATTTATAACAATCATAATGAGCAAATTGATTTACAATTATCTCGCGAAACTAGAGCATTACCAACAATGAAGTTAAACAAATCAATCAAAAATATATTTGATTTTACTTATGATGATTTTGAATTGATTGATTACAATCCTCATCCATTAATTCGTGGAAAAGTATCGGTATAACTTTTAATTACGAATTACGATTGATAAATTTGTTAAACTAAATGTAAGATAACCACACCAACAATAATGCAAGAACAACACGAATTATACGAAAACGCTCGCAAGCGTACCAAACAAAAAAAACGATTGTATTTTCACTTCGTTTTATTTATAGTTGGTTCTGTATTTTTATTTGTCCTCAACCGAGTTTTAAAAGTTGGCGAAGGGTTTATGGAAGATTGGTTTGTTTGGGCAATATTATTATGGTCTTTCTTCTGGATTTTGCACTTTATCAATGTTTTTATCACCCAGCGATTTATGGGAAAAGAATGGGAACGAAAACAAACTGAAAAACTGGTTGCGAAACAGGAAAAAAAGATTGAAAAGATTCAAAAAAAATTAGAAAGAGAATCACAACATAAAGCAGAAAGTAATTTTTATCTTGAACAAGAAAGAATAAAACCAAAAAGCAATCTTTCCAATAAACAATCAATCACTTTAATAGCCGCTATTGCGCATAACAATGCATTGGGAAAAGACAATGATTTAATATGGCATTTACCTGCCGATTTAAAACGTTTTAAAAGTACAACTACTGGACACCATATCATTATGGGACGTAATACGTATGAGTCTATAGGAAAACCTTTACCTAATAGAACTTCTGTAATTATTACACGTAATCCTGAATATAAAGTTGAAGGTTGTATTGTTGTAAATTCACTTGAAGAAGCAATTGAAGTTGCGAAAAATGATGCGTCTCCATATATTATTGGTGGAGCACAGATTTATTCTCAAGCAATTAAAATTGCAGATAAACTTGATATTACAGAAGTGCACTACTCTTTTGATGCTGATGTTTTCTTCCCTGAAATTGATTCAGCAGTATGGAAAGAAACTAGCAGAGAAAAATTCTCTGCTGATGAAAAAAATAAATATGATTATAGTTTTATTACCTATCAGAAAAAGTAGTTATTCATCTTCCGATTCGTAACAATTAAAAATCATTGAAAAACCATATTCAAGACATTCTTCATAGAGTTCTTGTTCTTCATCTTCTACTTCACTTTTAGAATTAATTGTGTAGTAATCATCTTCAACATCATCAATAATCCAGCCTTCTTCCTTGATATAATATTTTGCCAATTCAAAAGCGCCATCGATATCAGTATAATTTAAATAAACACTAATATATGCTCCAATCACTTTATCGTATTGATCGCTTTCTTTAGTTGGCTTGGCGTGTACATTAATTAAAAACATAAATTTTGGTTTTGTTATTTGATTTCAATCTCATAAGGTAACCTCATCTGAATACCTTGAAATTGAGAAATGTTTTGAATCTCTTTATAAATCTTATAATTTGCTTCACCCATTTCTTTTTCCATCATCTTTTCTTTAATATTCATAAATGGAAATCCTTTAAATGCATCTTCAAAGTCTTTTTTGTATCTTGGATAACTCGTCGTTTTATAGCTCTCAAGTTCTGCTAATTCAGCCGCAGCAGCAACAGCATCGTCAAGACTACCTAATTCATCAATAAGACCTACTTCCAGCGCTTCTCTTCCAGTCCATACTCTACCTTGAGCAACCGTATCAACTTGATCATAAGTCATATTCCTTCCTTCTGCAACTCTATCCAAAAATGTTGTATAAACCCTTTCTACACCTTCCTTAGTCACATCATAAAAATCTTGTGTCATTGGTTCATATGGTGAATAACCCATAGAATTTTTATTTGTAGAAACCTGTTCCGCATTAACTCCTATTTTATCAGCCAATTCACTGAAATTTGGAATGGTTCCAAACACTCCTATAGAACCAGTAATTGTAGTAGGTTCAGCAAATATTTTATCGGCATTACAAGCAATATAGTATCCTCCAGAAGCCGCATAATTACCCATAGAAACAACAAGTGTCTTTTCTTCTTTCAACAATTCCAATTCTCTCCATATTAAATCGGCTGTTAAAGCAACTCCTCCAGGGGAATTTACACGCAATACAACTGCTTTAATTTTACGATTCTTTTTTATTTTTCTTATAGCATGTATCATGCTTTCCTGACCTATATAGGTTTCATCTCCTTTTCCATAGAATATATTTCCTTGTGCATAAAGAATGGCTATTTTATCAGATGAAATAGATCTTATCCTACCTTTTCCAGTATTTATATAATCTTCTATACTAATTTCTTTAAAATCATTTCCTATTAATTTTTCTAACACTTCATCGTATTCATCTTGGTACATAAATCCGTCCAATAAATTACTAGTAACAGCAATTTCAGAATTACGTCCTTGTAATTCATCTGCTACTTGATTTAATTCTTCGACTGACATATTTCTACTCAACGAAATATCGTCTACAAATTCACTCCAAATAGAATTTAAGAAAGAAGAAATCTGCTCGCGATTCGCGTCACTCATTTTATTATCAAGGTATCCTTCAACAGCACTTTTATACTTTCCATGACGTATCACTTCCATTTTTACGCCATATTTCTCTTGGAAGTCTTTGTAAAAAAGTCGTTCGCTAGACAACCCTTTAAAGTCGACCATTCCATAAGGAGTAACATATATTGAGTCCGCAACCGAACTTAAATAATAATTTTTCTGCGAATAAAAATCTGCATATGCTGTAATAAATTTTCCAGTTTCTTTAAATTCTAGAAGTTTATTACGAATAGCCTGCGTCTGAGAAATTCCAGCATTGATAAATCCTCCTTCAATACTTATCCCTTGAATATAATCATCGTATTTAGCATTTTCAATTGCATTTATGATTTCACTCAATTGAAAATCATCTTCTTGTAATAAAACAGTAAAAGGATCGTCAGAAACTGGCGTGTAATCTTTTACTGGATCTTCAAGATTGATTTTTAAAACCGTATTACTAGAAACTGTCACATTTTGAGTATTGTCAAAACTGGATGCCACAAGTCCTGCAAGTAAAAAACCTAAAAATATCATTAATATAATCGCCAATGTTGTTCCTAAACAACTGGCCAGTACTTTTCGAAAGAAATTCATGAAAATGTTTATAAATTGAGTTGCAAATATACATATTTCTCTTTTACATTTCTTTCCTTTGTATTGCTATATGAGAATCGTTAGAACTACATATCTATCTCTAGGAAGTAATCAAGGGGACAAACTGAAAAACCTGCAACAAGCAATTAATTTAATTGGAGATATTGTTGGTTCAATACGTAAAATATCTTCTGTTTATAAAACAAAATCTTGGGGATTTGATAGTGATGATTTCTACAATATATGCATCAAGGTTACAACTAATTTAAATCCTGAAACATTATTAAATAAGGTTTTAGAGATTGAAAAAAAATTAGGCAGAGAACGTTCCGATAAAAAAAAATACGCTTCAAGAACAATTGATATTGACGTTCTTTTATTTGATGATGAAATTATTTTTTCTCCCTACTTGATTGTTCCTCATCCTAGAATGCTCGAACGAAAATTTGTCTTAGTTCCATTGACCGAGATCGCTCCTAATTTCAGGCATCCAATAGAGAAGCAAACAACACTAATGTGCTTGCAGAATTGTGATGACAAAAGTTCCATCGAAAAGACAGAAGAAAATCTAGTGCGACCTATATCCTTATTTGAAAAGTACAATTACATTGCTGTTGAAGGAAATATTGGTGCAGGAAAAACTTCACTAGCCAAGATGATAGGTGATGATTATAATGCGAAATTGGTCTTAGAAAGATTTGCAGACAATCCTTTTCTGCCAAAATATTACGAGGATATGGAACGGTATGCATTTCCACTAGAAATGAGTTTCCTTGCCGATCGTTATAATCAACTCACTGAAGATCTTGCACAATTCGATTTATTCAAGAACTTTATTGTTTCCGATTACTATATTTTTAAGTCGTTGATATTTGCTCAAGTATCATTGCAAAAAGAAGAATATGCATTGTATCGAAAAGTGTTTGATGTGATGTATAAAGAAATTTCAAAGCCGGATCTGTATGTGTATTTATATCAAAATACTGATCGATTAATAGAGAATATTAAAAAAAGAGGGAGAGATTACGAGCAGAATATTCAAGCAGATTATCTTGAAAAAATACATTCAGGATATGCAACCTTTATAAAATCAGAAGAAAATCTAAACACATTAATCATTGATATTTCAGAAATGAATTTTGTCAATAATTCTGAAGATTACAGAACAATAATCAATAAAATTTCGGAATATAAAAATTAGCCAATGGATCTAGTAGATTTTATAGAAAAATTTAAAACTGCATTTTTAGTCATTCTGGCTATTGCGATAATAATTAATGGGATTAGAAAAATTATCAGGAATCGTAGACGTTAAACTATCCTTTCAACTCTAGTTTCTCTGCAAAATAATCACAAAAATCTCGCATTGTTGCAGCCATTTTCTCATCATTAGTCGCTGTTTCAAAAGTCGCTGCCATCGAAACCAATGTCTGATGAAAAAACTGTTTCATCTCATCAACTGGCATGTCTTTGGTCCATAAATCTACTTTCAATGTATCTTTCTTTTTATGATCCCATACCGAAATCAATAGTGCTTTTGCTTCTGCATTTTTAACAGCTCCATCATCTGCACTCCAATGCAATTTTTCTGGAATATTATTCTCGTCAAGACCTATTGTAAATTCGATTTTTGATTTTTGTACTATTGCCATTTTTTTATCTTTCTTGTCATTCCTACCTTTACTTCGACTCTGCTCAGTGACCAATATAATAAATACGTAGGAATTATATTATTTTCTCGGTTTGTATTTAGATTTTTTATAAATATCTTCTGGTGAAACCGCAATTAATTCTTGCAAAGTTACATCATTATTTCTCATATAAGAACGTACAATCTGCCAACCTATCCATACTCCTATTCTTCCTGGAGAATCTCCATCTGAAGCCTGATAAAATTTAGAAAAAGGAGCTACATTTATAAATCTCGCATCTAAATCTGAATCACTGCTATACAACATTTCATTTTCTATAAAATACTTCCAAATATCGATTTCATTTACTTCGGCCCATTTCATCTTTTCAGATGAATAACCCATTTTTAAGGAATCGGATACTGCAGGTAAAAAACGTTCCAAAAAATACAGTTCCTTACCTTTATGTATCATTTTATCAATAAATCTCCTACTTCGAAATGAAGGAAAACTTCTCTGGATAATATCATTTGCGACGTCTACAACTACACGCTCTTTTTTATAGTTTTGAGCAATATACATTGGAAAACTACTATAGACTTCACTCTGCTTTCCTAGATACATATCCAATGCAATGAAAAGCAAACTATCAGCATAAATAATTGGATATTCATAATCTACATTGGAAATATGAGTAATGACTTTAGGCTCTTTAAATTGTGGATTGTAATATTTTATGTGTTTGAATAAATCTGTCAATTCTTCTCGTTGCTCTTCAAAGTTTCCAAACACTTTTTGAGACTCATTAAATAAAAACAACTCCTCTTCACTTTTCATTTTACCAAGAGAAGTAGTGTCTGGAACATTGGCAAACATAAATGTGTAATCCTCTTTTAATCTTGGCAAATCCTCTTCAGTTGAAGTATAAAACTTTTCTTCAAATCTATCCACAGTAACATTCACTTCAACATCAGAAACATCAATCTTACTTTGCGATACGTTATTACATGAAATAAACAAAACTGCAACTCCAAAAAATCTCAATACTTTTGCCATCTATTTTATTTAATTATAAACTGTCAGTTCTAGTGAAATTCTTGGTTGCTGGGCGGAGTCGAAGCAGAAAGAATTTTCTATCGAGAACCATTTTTAATAAAATCACTATTCTCGATACAATTTTTATTTTAAAAAAATAAAAATTACTCGAATTGACATATTTTTTTTAATTTATAACGATATATTTACATTTCAATTTAAGAACGTACAAAAATACTAAATAGTTTAAAATGAATTCTGAAAAAGTAGTAGAACATATCGTCGGTTGGTTAAAAGAATATGCAACTAAAGCAAGAGTAAAAGGATTTGTGATAGGAATTTCAGGAGGAATAGATTCTGCTGTCACTTCTACGTTGTGTGCTAAAACTGGTTTTCCACTTTTATGTGTAGAAATGCCAATTCATCAAGGTATCAATCAAGTTACTAGAGCCAAAGAACATATTGCTCAACTCAAAGAACGATTTGATGATATCAGTTCGATGGAAATCAATTTAACCTCAACATTTGAAGAATTTAAAACGGTATTACCTCTAGATATGGATCAAGCAGCTGTTGATCTTTCCCTTGCCAATACACGTGCAAGATTGAGAATGTCAACATTGTATTATCTTGCAGGAGTCAATGGATATCTAGTGGCTGGAACAGGAAACAAAGTAGAAGATTTTGGTGTTGGGTTTTTTACCAAATATGGTGATGGAGGAGTAGACTTAAGTCCTATTGCGGATTTAATGAAATCGGAAGTGTATGATATTGCCAAGGTTCTTGGCGTTCCTGAATCAATTCAAGTTGCCAAGCCTACAGATGGCTTGTTCGGTGATAGTCGTACAGATGAAGATCAGATAGGTGCAAGTTATGACGAACTAGAATGGGCAATGAAACAAGATTACAAAGAAAAAACTGCTGAGGATTTTGAAGGAAGAGAAAAAGTGGCTTTTGAAATTTTTAAGCAACGTAACAGAGCCAACAAGCATAAAATGGATCCTATTCCTGTGTGTATGATTCCTAAGGAATTGATGGATTGAATATAATAAAAAAAGGCTACTGCTTTTAATTTTTTTGTCATTTCGAAAGAGACAAGAATGAACGACGAGAAATCTCATTTAGGTTGGACGAGAATAGCATTTAAACCACTCGATTCAACTGCTTGAACAATCTTTTTTTTAGATCCGAATAATTCACAACTTCTTCAAGTAGAACTTCATTATTATCTTGGTCAGAAATTCCAGCAACTAGCGAGGCAATTTTCTCATCAATCAATACACGACGAAGATTAAAAACGGTATCTATCACCAATTTCGGAAGGTCATTATCTCGTCCTTTTACGAAAATATCTCTTCGTGTCCAGTCACTCAATGTATACTTTTCTTCGTCCATCAAGATATTGGTTACCATTGATGAAATTTCAGTATTGGAGTGATTGATAAACGTGTCTATATTGATATTTTCATCCTGATTCAATTGATTGATCACGTCAAAATATACATTTTGAAACAATGCGTCAGTAAATTCCATTTCATCATCCTGCAGATGCAAGTAGATTTCCTGAGCCACCAAATTATTATAAACTTCTTTCTTTTCAGTTCCTTTATCATCCTCTACCAAATCAACAAAGTCTGCTTTTTTGTTTCCATGTAATAAGAGGATTTTAATAATTTCTTTTTCGTACTTAAAGAGTTCATTTACTTTTTCAAGTTCGGCAGTTTTCTCTAAGATTGGTTCTACAGGACGCATCTGCGCAGGTCTCCTCGAAGCATCTTTTTGTTCTTTTTTAAATATCTGAGCCAATTCGCTGAACAATACATTCTCAGAAATACTCATAATTCTAGCACACTCTTGAATATATACTTCTTGCTGAATTCTATTTGGAATTTTGGAAATACTCAATACAATATCACGAATCAATCCGGCTTTTTTCACAGGATCATTCTGAGCATCTTCCATTAATAAAGATACCTTGAAATTGATGAAATCTTGGGCATTTTCTGACAAATACTCTTTCAATTCGTCCGTAGAAACACGTTTGGAAAAACTATCAGGATCTTCTCCTTCAGGAAAAGTCAATACTTTTACATTCATTCCTTGCTCCAATATCAAGTCAATTCCTCTCAAAGACGCTCTAGTTCCTGCGGCATCTCCATCAAATAATATGGTAATATTCTGCGTCAATCTTCTTACAAGACGAATCTGATCAGAAGTCAATGCAGTTCCTGAAGAAGCCACAACATTTTCTACACCATTCTGATTGAAAGAAATCACATCTGTATATCCTTCAACCAAATAACAATTATCTTCCTTTGCAATTGCCTGTTTCGCATGATAAATCCCGTACAATACGTGACTTTTATGATAGATATCACTCTCGGGAGAGTTCAGATATTTGGCTGCTTTTTTATCATTGGTTAAAATTCTTCCACCAAATCCTAGTACACGACCACTCATACTGTGAATCGGAAATAAAACACGTCCTTTAAATCTGTCAAATCTTCGGGTTTCATTCACAATTGTCAAGCCTGTACTTTCAAGGTATTTGATATCATATCCTTTAGACAGGGCTTCGTCTGTAAATGCAGTCCAATTATCTAAGCAATATCCTAATTCAAACTTTGCAATCGTCTCGTCAGTATATCCTCGCTCTTTGAAATAAGACAATCCAATGGCTTTGCCTTTATTGGAATTTAATAAAGTGTCATGGAAATAATCACGTGCATATTCAGAAACCAAAAACATGCTCTCTCTTTCGCTTGCCTGCTCTTTCTGCTCATCAGATTGTTCCGTTTCTTCAATATCTATATTGTATTTTTTTGCCAAAAAACGAATCGCCTCAGGATAGGTATATTTTTCGTGTTCCATTAAAAACGAAATTACGTTTCCTCCTTTACCAGAAGAAAAGTCTTTCCATATTTGTTTCACAGGAGAAACCATAAACGATGGAGATTTCTCTTCCGAAAATGGACTCAACCCTTTAAAATTACTTCCTGATTTTTTTAATTGGACAAACTCACCTATTACCTCCTCAAGCCGAGCAGTTTCAAAAACTCTAT
>CAJQNZ010000050.1 GCA_905479835.1 uncultured Flavobacteriaceae bacterium | reverse complement strand
AGTTTTGATCCAATTGATGGATTTACTGGTGACCCAACCGATATTACCTATACCATTTTTGATGAAGATGGTAACCAAAGTACAGATCCAGCAAATATCAATATAGAATATGCGGATACTCCTCCTGTTGCTAATAGCGATATTAATCCAGTAGCTACAGACATAGGTTTACCAACAGTAATAAATCTTTTAACAAATGACACACTATCAGATGGTACAACTCCTGATGTTAGTGATGTAACTGTAGATTTAGATCCTACTACTCCAGGAATACAAACAAATTTATCTGTTTCAGGAGAAGGTAGTTGGTCTTATAATCCTACTACAGGAGACGTAATTTTTACACCAGAAGTTGGTTTTGAAGATAGTCCTACTTCTATACCATATGAATTGGTAGATATAGATACTGGAGAGTCTGATACGGCTGTAATTACAGTAATTTATGAAATACTACCTGTTGCAGATGATGAATCTAGCATAGGTAATACTCCAGGGAATGTAGTTTCTCAAGATATTTTAGTAGGAGATACAGATACTGACGGTACTATTGATCCTTCAAGTGTTGATTTAATCACACCAACAAGTGCAACAAATATAATTACAGATTTAGATGGTGATATTATAGGATTTACAGTTCCTGGTGAAGGAGTTTGGTTATATGATAACAATACAGGAGGCTTAAGTTTTGACCCTGAAATAGGTTTTACAGGTGACCCAACAGCTATCCAGTATACCGTTGATGATAATGATGGAAACACAACCAATATTGCAACTGTTATTGTTGAATATCTAGATATTCCACCAGTAGCAAATAATAATGTAAGTACAGGTAATGATACTGGAAACCCAGTAAGTTTAGATATATTGGCAAATGATACTTTGGCAGATGGAAGTACACCATCTCCAGAAGATATTATATTTGATTTTGTAGTTCCTACTGGAGCAGCAGATCCAATTATAGGGGCAAATGGAAACACTATAGGTTTTACAGTTCCTGGAGAAGGAGTTTGGAGTTATGATGAGATCAGTGGAGAAGTTACTTTTACTCCTGAAGCAGGTTTCACAAACGACCCTACCCCTATTCAATATGAATTAACGGATATAGATACTGGAGAAACAACTGTTTCACCTGCAACTATAACTATTGGATACGGAATAGAATTTCCAGTTAGTGAAAATGATGAGAGTTTAAATAATCCGACTGGAACTTCGGTAAGTGTCGCTATTTTAGATAACGATAACGATCCGGACGGTAATTTAGATCAAGATAGTGTAAACTTAACACCTTCTGCAGATGCAGAAAACATTATTACAGATGCAGATGGAGATATTATTGGATTTGATGTTCCAGGAGAAGGAACTTGGATTTATGATCCTTCAACAGGAGGACTAGAATTTACTCCTGAACCAGGATTTGTAATAGATCCAACACCAATAATTTATACAGTAGATGATAATGATGGAAACCCATCTAATCCTTCGACTGTTA
This sequence comes from uncultured Flavobacteriaceae bacterium, assembly GCA_905479835.1. Lineage (GTDB taxonomy): Bacteria > Bacteroidota > Bacteroidia > Flavobacteriales > Flavobacteriaceae > Urechidicola. Next base: position 16,800 of record CAJQNZ010000050.1, on the reverse strand, counting down.
CTATAGATTATGTGGATGTTGCTGATTTATCTCTAACAAAAATTGTAGTAGATAATGATATAAGACCATTGGTAGGATCTGAAATCACTTTTGAAATTAGAGTATTTAATGATGGTCCACAAGACGCCACAGGAGTTACAGTAACAGATTTATTACCTTCAGGTTATGACTTTGTTTTATACAGTTCTACTTCAGGATCATATAATCAAACAACTGGTCTTTGGGAAATAGGTACAGTTCTTTCAGGAGAATCTGAAACTTTATTAATAGATGTATTAGTAAATGATACGGGTGAATATTTAAATATTGCAGAAGTTACATCTTCAGATGTGTTTGATATTGATTCTTTTCCAAATAATGATGATGGTGACCAAAGTGAAGATGATGAAGATAATGCAATTGTAACACCAGTAGATTTTGCTACAGATCTTTCTCTTGTAAAAACTGTTGTAGATAATGATATTACACCATTAGTAGGTAGTGAAATCACTTTCCAAATAACAGTAACAAATGATGGCCCTCAAAATACAACAGGAGTAACAGTAACTGACTTATTACCTTCAGGTTATGACTTTGTATTATTTAGTTCTACATCTGGTGCTTATGATGAAATTACAGGAGTATGGAATATAGGTGGTATTGCCAATGGTGAATCAGAAACTTTATTAATTGATGTATTGGTAAACGCTTCAGGTGAATATTTGAACATTGCAGAAGTTACCTCTTCAGATATTGTAGATATCGATTCAACACCAGATAATGATGATGGAGATCAGAGTGAAGATGATGAAGATAATGCAATTGTAACGCCAGTAAATATTACAACAGACCTTTCTCTTGTAAAAACTGTTGTAGATAATGATATTACGCCATTAGTGGGTAGTGAAATTACATTCCAAATAACAGTAACAAATGATGGTCCTCAAGATACAACAGGAGTAACAGTAACTGACTTATTACCTTCAGGTTATGACTTTGTATTATTTAGTTCTACAGCTGGTGCTTATGATGAGATCACTGGAATTTGGAATATAGGAGGAATTGCCAATGGTGAATCAGAAACTTTATTAATTGACGTATTGGTAAACGCTTCAGGTGAATACTTAAACATTGCAGAAGTTACTTCTTCTAGTGTTTTTGATATTGATTCAACACCAGATAATGATGATGGTGACCAAAGCGAAGATGATGAAGATAATGCGATCGTAACACCAATTGGTTCAATTGCAGATTTATCATTAACAAAAACTGTTGTTGATAATGATATAACACCACTAGTAGGAAGTGAAATTACATTCCAAATAACAATAAGTAATGATGGGCCAGAAACGGCTACGGGTGTTGAAGTGTTGGAATTACTTCCATCTGGATATGACTTTTTGACCTTTAGTTCGTCAACAGGAACTTATAACGAAGTATCTGGAATATGGGAAGTTGGAAATCTTGAAAATGGAGATATTGAAACTTTATTAATTGACGTTCAAGTAAAACCAAATGGAGATTATTTAAATATAGCAGAAGTTTCAGCTTCTAATGTTTTAGATAGTGATTCAACTCCAGGAAATGGTATAACTACCGAAGATGATTATGCAGAGGCAAGTGTTGAACCGACTCAAATTATTGCAGATCTATCAATTAGTAAAACTACAGTTAGTGGTCGTACAATTGCTTTGCCTGGAGATGAGATACGTTTCCAGATAACAGTAACTAATGACGGTCCTGGAATTGCAACAAATGTTGTTGCTCAAGATTTACTACCTGTAGGATTCGAATATGTTCAGCATAGTGCAACATCAGGAACATACGATCCTGCAACAGGTATATGGGATGCAGAAGATATTCCGGCAAATGGATCTCAAACTATATTTATAGATGTAATCGTGAGAGAGCCTACGGATACTCCTGGAGAATTTATAAATAATGCAGAAATCATTTCAAGTGATCAATTAGATCCAGATACAAGTGGAAATCAAGTAAGTTATACTATTAAAGTACCTATTTCAGATTTAAGTTTGATTAAATCAGTAAGTAATGATATGCCAAATGTTGGAGATACAATAACTTTTACTATTACAGTAAATAATGAAGGTCCCGATTTAGCAACAGGTATTGATATCGTGGATGTATTGCCAATAGGATATGGTCAACCAAGTAATATTTCAGGACCTCCAGGATTACCTTTAGGTTCCGTGAATGGAAATACTATAGAGTGGTTAAATTTACAAATACCGATTGGAGGGATCGAATTAACCTACGATGTAGTAGTAAATAATCCAACTCTAGCAGAAGATGAATATAAGAATATCGTTCAGATTACTGGAGCAGCTGTTTTTGATCCAGATGCAACACCAAATAATGATGATGGTGACCAAAGTGAAGATGATGAGGCATTCTTTGAGATCTTTACTCCTGGTACTGATATTGAAATTTTGAAATCAGTAGATAATCTTAATCCAATTATTGCTCAAGAGGTTGTATTTACAATTCAAGCAAATAATCTAGGAGGACTTAATGCTACATCTGTAGAAGTTATGGACGAGTTGCCAAGCGGATATGAGTTTATTTCCTACATAACTACATCTGGAGTTTATGATAATGGATCTGGTTTATGGACAATTCCTTCAGTATCTGCAGGAGGAACAGAATCATTAGAAATAACTGTGAAGGTTTTAGATATTAATGATTATTTAAATACTGCATCTCTTATATCCCTAGATCAAATAGATATAAATAGTGATAATGATATAAACCAAGCAGAAATAGATCCAGCATGTCTTACAATTTATAATGAATTTTCACCAAATGGAAATGGAGTTAATGAAGTATTTTATATAGACTGTATCAACAACTATCCAAATAATAAACTAGAAATTTATAATAGATGGGGAAATCTTGTATATGATAAAAACGGCTATGATAACACATTTGATGGAATTTCAAATGGTAGAGCTGTTCTCAATAAAAATCAAAGACTTCCTATTGGAACGTACTATTATATCTTAGATTTAGGAAATGGTTCAGAAAAGAAAGCAGGATGGTTATTCATAATGCGATAATAAAATAAATAGTAAAAGCTTTAAATAAAACTTTAACAATGAATTTAAAATTTAAAATAGTAATTAGTCTGGTAGTGTTATTTGTTGCACTACCGTCTAATGCACAGCAAGACCCTCAATATACTGACTATATGTTCAATCCATTGACAGTAAACTCTGCTTATGCTGGTTCAAGAGGACATTTAGCAATAAATGCTTTACATAGAACTCAATGGGTTGGTATTGATGGAGCGCCTACTACTCAATCATTAAGTATTGACACTCCAATGGGAAAGAACGTTGGTTTAGGTCTGGCCATTATTAATGACAAATTAGGTCCTTCAGATGAATTTTATGTTGACGCAAATTTTTCATATACAATTAAATTAAATGAAGATCGAAAATTGTCTTTTGGATTAAAAGGTGGAGGTCGCTTCTTAAATATTGATTGGTCAAAAGGTAATTCACAAAATCCAGAAAATGTTTTTCAAGAAAATATAAATAGTAAGTTTTTACCCACTTTTGGAGCAGGTGTATATTTACATGATGACGATAGTTATATTGGATTATCTATTCCAAATTTTTTGACAGATCAGATTTATGATCAGGTAACCAATTCTGTAGGAGCAGAAAGACTTCATTTCTTTCTGATTGCAGGTAAAGTTTTTGACTTGAGCGAAACTGTGAAATTTAAACCCGCTTTTCTTGGAAAGTTTGTAACTGGAGCGCCTGTTATTTTTGATTTATCTGCGAACTTTATGTTTAATGATGCATTGAGACTAGGTGTTGCATATCGTTGGGATGACTCTATAAGTGGTCTTATAGGTTTTCAGGTTAGCACAAAACTGATGATAGGTTATGCATATGATTACACAACAACCGAATTACAAGACTTTAATTCTGGAACACATGAAATCATGTTACGCTATGAATTAAGAACTAAAGAAAAACAATTGAAATCACCTCGTTTCTTCTAAACTAAAGCATAATGAAAAATATAATTACAATATTATTACTATGTATATTCACATATACTAATGCCCAAAAAAGTTCTACTGAAAAAGCAGATCGCTTATATGAAAGAATGTGGTATAAAGAAGCTGCAGCTTTATATGAAATAGAATTAAAAAGAATAGATAAGAAAACTTCAGGAAAGAATACTTATTTAGAAAATGATGAACTATCAGATTTAATTAGGATCTTAAAAAGAGCTGGTGATTCTTATTTCTTTAATACTGATATGAAAAATGCTCATAGATGGTACGATAAGTTAATTTCTGATTATTATTCTGATATAGAATCTGAATATATTCTTAGATATGCTCACTCATTACAAGGAGTAGGAAAATCTAAAGAAGCAAAAAGATGGATGAAAGAATTTTCTAAAAGAACTGAAAATACAGATGATCGTTCAGAAAAATTTGATCAAAAAACATTGAAAGTTGAAGATGTATTAGAAATAGAACCTAGATTTATTTTGAAAAATTTATCTGTAAATTCTATTTATTCAGACTTCGGGCCTATGTATTATAAAGACAAACTTGTTTATTCTTCTGCTGTTGATTCAACTAATTATCACACAAGAATATATCATTGGAACGAGCAACCTTTTCTTGATATTTATATAGGAGAACTTAACGAAATTGAATCTGATGCAAAGTTAATAAAAGAATTTTCTGAGAATATTAATACAAGATATCATGAAGCTACTGTTGCTTTTTCTCCAGACCAGACCAAAGTGTATTTTACTAGAAATAATTACAATGGAGATTTAGAAAGAGATAATAGTGGAACGAATCATTTAAAATTGTACAGTGCTGAATTAAGAAACAATAAAGATAGCCTACCGACTTGGCAGAATATTAAAGAACTTCCTTTTAATAGTGTAGATTATTCCGTAGGACATCCTAGTGTGAGTAAAGATGGTAAATTATTATATTTTGTATCTGATATGCCAGGATCAATAGGTGCAACAGATATCTTTGTAGTAGATATCTTAGAAGATGAAAATCAGGACTCAGAATATGCTGGTTATTCAAAACCAAGAAATTTGGGTAGTAAAGTAAATACTGCTGGAAGAGAAATGTTTCCTTATATCACAGATACATCAATCTATTTTTCTTCGGATGGACATCTTGGTCTCGGAGCTTTAGATGTTTTTGAAAGCAAAATTATAGACAACAGTTTTACAAAACCTCTTAATTTAGGAGCACCATTAAATAGTGAATTAGATGATTTTGGATTTATAGTAAAAGAAGAAGTGAATAAAGGGTTTGTTTGTTCCAATAGACTTTTAGGAAAGGGAGATGATGATATTTATTCATTTGTACGACTACCAGAGCCAGAAACACCTCCTTGTGACCAATTAATTAAAGGATATGTATCTAATACGATTACAGGTGAGCGAATAGATAATGTTAAAATGACATTGTATAGTTTAGATGGCAAAGAACTTGAAACTGCAACAACAACTATTAATGGAGCTTATACGTTTAATAAAGTATTAGGCTGTTCAGAAAATTATAAAGTAACAGCAGCAAAGGTTGGTTATGCTTCGAAAGAAAAATCTACAATCACACTTGCAGAAAGTGGTGAAACGATTGTTGCTCTGGGAATCGAAACACTTAATGATTTAATTGTTGAAGAAAAAGGAATTCTGAAAATTAAAATTGGTATCATCTATTTTGATTTAGACAAGTCTTATATCAGAAAAAATGATGCTGCAGTAGAGTTAAATAAAATTGTATTGTTAATGAACCAATATCCTAAAATGGTAATTCAAATAGAATCTCACACAGATTCTAGATCTTCAGATGCTCATAATTTAGCATTATCAGACAGAAGAGCGAAGTCCACTAGAGATTATATTATTTCTCAAGGTATAGAAGGTAGTAGAATTGAAAGTGCCATAGGATATGGAGAGACTCAATTGATAAATAAATGTTCAAATGGAATTCAATGTTCAGAATCAGAACATCAATTTAATAGAAGATCTGAATTTATTATTACAAAAATATAAGTAAACTCTTCTATTAAACTTAAAAACTCACAACTTTCTAATTATAGAAAGTTGTGAGTTTTTAAGTTTTACCCCTATTCTACTCTATTCCTAAAATCTTTTTTATTCAATAACAGAACCTCAAGTTTACTTTGGAAAACTTGAGGTTCATTCATAAAAAAAACCAGACACTTTCGTATCTGGTTGTAGTAGCGGGAACTGGACTCGAACCAGTGACCTTCGGGTTATGAGCCTTATGCGCATTGGTTTAATATGGTTCTACATGTATTTACATCTCTATATATCAGTTACTTATATGTTTAACTAATTTATATAAAACCATGTAAAACCAGTAAATGTTTTATAAATGTTTTACATAAAGCGAAAAAGTTTGCTTATATTTATAGTTCCAAAAACCCTATAAACAATGGCTACAGTAAAGATACTCCTTTGGAAACACTATAAAAAGAAAGATGAAAAATTTCCTATTGCGTTACGAATTACCAAAGACCGTAAACCAAGGTATATATTTACAGGTAAATATATTTTAGAGAAAGATTGGGATCCAGTACTATGTAAAGTAAAAAAGTCCCACCCAAACTCTGCTCGTTTAAATAACTACTTATTAAAAAAACTTGCCGAAGCAGATGATACACTACTTGAAGCTACCTCCAATAACGAAATGGTTTCAACGAAACAAATTCAAAAAAAGGTAAAGCGAAAAGGGAAGAACATATCATTTTTTCAACATGGCGCACAAAGAGTTAAAGACAAATACAACAAGGGTACTTTTTCTGTAGCACGTTCTGAGCTGTCAATTCTTTATAATATTAAAGAATTTTTAAATCTAAATGAGTCAGAATCAAAACAAAAAATTACCGCTGGTATTAAAGAACGTAGAAAAATACGTCATAAAAAAGGCATGAACCCGAAGACCTCAATGATGCTTGGTATAAAGAATTTTGAAAAGGATGAAGCTTTATACTTCGCTGACGTTGATATGGCTTTCATAAATAGATTTAAATCTTTTTGTAGCACATACTTAGGTCACAAAGAAAGAACAATTACAAATCAGCTTATTTTTATTCGAACGCTATACAATAATGCAATCAAAGAGGGCATTGCTAATGAAAAAACCTATCCTTTTGCAGGTGAAAAAGAAAAGATAAGAATTAAGAGTAGTTTAAAAATTGGATTAACAAAAGAAGAGGTTTTAAAAATAGAACAACTTGAAACTAAAAAAAATAGTAGTATGTGGCACACTAAAAATGTTTGGCTGTTCTCCTACTACTTTGCAGGCATAAGAATTTCTGACGTTTTAACAATGCGTTGGTCAGATTTCGTAGATGAACGCCTAGTATATGTAATGAACAAAAATGATAAAACTGTTAGCTTAAAGATTCCTGACAAAGCACTAAATATTATTAAGCATTATAGGAATGATAAATTATCCAAGAAGGATTTTGTTTTTCCATTTTTGAAAAAAGCAAACCTTAAAGACCCAGAGGATGTATTTGTAAAAGCTAGAAATGCCACCAGTTTATTTAATAAATATTTAAAACGTATTGCTACTGAATGTGAAATCGATAAAAACTTATCTAATCACATAGCAAGACATACATTCGGGAATATTGCTGGTGATAAAATAAGCCCTCTAATGCTTCAAAAATTATACAGACATTCTGACTTAAAAACTACGATAGGTTATCAAGCAAACTTTATTCATAAAGATGCTGATGATGCGTTAGATGCGGTTATCAATTAATGAATTTTCATATCTTTAACGAATGGAAGTAATATGTTTACATGATGAAGCTTTTTATCAGCTAATTGAAGACGTTGTTGATAGATTAAAAACTGAACAAAAAATTGTTCATGACAAATGGATATCACCTGAACGTGCAATGGAAATATTGAATATAAAGAGTAAAACTACACTTCAAAAATTACGGGATGAAGGTCAAATTACATTTACTCAACCTCAGAAAAAAATAATTCTCTATGATTATGAATCAATTATGGATTACTTAAAATCACATTCTAAATCATCATTCTAATGGATAAAGAAAAATATACTCGCGGGTTTAATGATGGTTATTTATTAAACAAATTCAAACCAAATTTACTTTCAAAAATTATAACCACATCTACATCCAATGATTACCTCCAAGGATTAAAAGATGCTGAACGCACATTCAAAAAAGAAAAACTTAAGACTAGAACTCAAGAACTAAACAATTTAAAATTGAGTAAATCTAAAAATAGTAATTTCGATTTGGAGAGATAAATATTTAACCAAAAAGCCAAATACTTAAAAAACACTCAGCAAAATTTTCTTTGTTCTTGAAATAGAAAAGCCTCCACCTAGTGAATATTAAAAATTTTCAAGTGATATTTGCTTTCCATGCAATGAAAATCTACTTAACAAACAAATCTTAAAAAAGTGTTAAGGATTTAAATGTTAAATTTTATATTTAAGATTTTAAAATATCTTGCTTATGAGGAGTTTACTTTGTTTTTTATTTTTGTTTTTTTCAATTTTTATATTCTCACAGGAAACCGAAAATGATGTGAAAATTGCTAAATATGAAAAAGAATTTCAAGCATTGTTATTTTCTTATAAATTTGACAAGGCCAGTAAATACTATAAATCAATAATTGATAAAGGCATATCATCAAAAAACAAAGACTTAACTGTTTTAGGGTATAAATTATATGGCAACTTACTTCAACACGAAAAAAAATTAGACTCTTCAATTTTAATAAAGAAAAAAGCAATTAAAATTAATAATAATCCTAATAATAAGTTTCATGGAGACCTAACATTAAATTTAGCAATTTCATATAGTGAAAAAAGCGAGCAGGATAGCACTTTGGCTTACTACTTGAAGGCAGAAAAAGCTTATAAAAAAATAAAAAACCATAGAGGTTTATGTTATTTATATAACTCTTTAAGCCTTTATTATATTACAAGAAATGAACTTTTAAAGTCAGAAAATGCAATCCAAAATTTATTTTTAAATAATCAAAATTACAAAAATGTTTTTTTTGAAGGTGAATACTATAATAGATTAGGTCAAATAAAATCATTTTTGGGTGCATACGACGAATCTAAAATAGAAATAAAAAAAGCTTTAAAAATTTATAAAGAAACTGGAAATACTTATTCGTATATGTCAGCAATTAGCCACTTAATAGGGCTAAATCTATTAGAAGAAAAAAAATGGGGTGAGTCTAGAGTATTGATGAACGAGGCCTTAGGAGAAATTAAGGATAAAAAAATACCAGACGAAGTTTTTGTTATTGTTATTCATTCAATGAACTGCACGATTCTTCTTCACGAAAACAAAATTGATGAAGCTAAAATAGAACTCAAAAAATTAAATGAAATAGGAAAAAAATATAAGTACAAACCGTTTCAAAACATAATTAAAATTGCTCAACTTGAAATACTTTTAAAAGAAAACAAAATAAACCAGTTTTATGGATTAAACGAGTCTATGGACATATCAAACAGTACTCCAGACATCAAACTGGGTTACTTGAGACTTTTGTACAAGGCGAACTTAGGTAGGAATAACCTATTTGCTTTAAAAAATTTAGAAAAATATTGGACACTTAAAGACTCACTATCTAATTCAATCTTATTAAAAAATATTATCTATAATCAAGAAAAGTTTGAGTCAAGAAAAAAAGAAAAAGAGAATCTAAAACTTAAGAAAGATAAAGCCGAACAATCAATCTTATTAGCACAGGAGAGTAAGCGAAAATGGCAATTAGGAACAGGTTTATTAACTGCATTGGTTACACTTTTAGTTTTTACTTTTTTCTATAGACGTAATAAAAAACAGAAAGAAGTTATTGAATCCATGCAAAAGGAACTTCATCATCGAATAAAGAATAACTTATCCATAATTGATACTTTTATTGAAGTGTCAAAAGATGACTTTGATGATCCTAAGTTTTCAAAGAAACTCACAGAATTGCAAAACAGAATAGACAGTATTAATGAAGTACATCAACAATTGTGTAAAAATAAAGATGTAACAAAACTTGATATTAAAAAATATATAGACACTTTATCAAATAATGTTGCTAACTCATTCTCTAGCTGCAATATTACCATTGAGAAATCTATTAGAGATAATCTAAATTTGCATGCAGATAAATCATTCCCAGTAGGTTTAATCATTAATGAATTTCTAACAAACTCCTATAAATATGCTTTTGACAATGAAATTGGTAATGTAAAAATCGAAATAACTGATTTAGACGATAACTATCAACTAAAACTATCAGATAACGGAAAGGGTCTGCCCCAAAATTTTGACATTAAAACAACAGAATCTTTTGGTTTACGCATCATGAAACTTTTAACCGAGCAACTTAACGGAAACTTCAATTTATCTAATAAAGATGGTGTTAGTTTGATAATTAATTTCCCTAAATAAAACATATGAAGGCACACGTACTTATTGTTGAAGACCAACCAGCGTTATACGAGCGTTTACGCAGAGCACTTATCAAACAACATTTTACAGTAGATGAATATACAAAATCTTACGACGAAGCCATTTTAAGAATAAATGCTAACACGCCAGATATTGTACTCCTAGACATAGATCTACATGGTAAAAAAGATGGCATAGACTTAGGGAAGATGCTAAATACAAAATATAAAATTCCATTTATCTATGTAACAGATTTAGATGATGATTTAACTTTTGCGAAAGGCCTACATAGCAATCACCAACAATTTATAGTAAAAACAAAACCTCGTTTAAACATTGAAGAGGTCACTAGAGCAATCCATACTGCATTACATAAATCTCAAAACAATTTATTAGATAAACAAAAAGATGCAGTCATTGGACTGGTAAGCTATTTAGATGAAGTCAACGATTATGGTAAAAGTGGTGTAACCAGAGTTCCTGTACCCTATAAAAATATTGCCTTTTTTACTGTAAAACCTTTTATCAACGAAGATGACGAGGAGGAAAATTTAAGAGCAAATTACCTCTGGTTTAAGACTAAAAATAAAGAGTATTTCTTTTTAAAATCGTCATTAAAAGAACTTCAAAAACATCTTCCACTCTACTTTGTCAGAATAAACGAAAGCTATATTGTAAATGTATCTCCAGAATTATTGGAAGGTCGTATAAATGGTTCAAGATTATCAATTATGGGACAGGAACTAATAATAAAAAGAACTTATATAAAGGAATTTGAGAAACGAATAAAGACGCTTTATCATTCTTAAGCAGTTTGTTCTCTAAAATTTTCTAATTACTTGTTTTTGGATTAAGAACGAATCACTAATAATTAACAGATTTTCATTGACTGAAAGTCACATTCCACTAATGCCTTTCTAAAGGCGTTTTTTTTGTTTTTTTTTGGATTCAAAAGTAAAGTCTCATGAAAAAACATCTACTATTAATTATTTTATTGAAAATTTCTCTTTATTCTTTTTCACAAACAAATTACATAGGTCTGTCGTCAAGTGACGCTGACAACAACTCAGGAAGCATAATAGAAGGAGATAACGGTGTGTTAAATACCGTATTAGAATTTTATGACAACGGCTCTAATGTTAAAGAAGTTGTAGCTATAAATGATAAAATATATGGTACAACCAATGATAATGGAAAAAATGGATTTGGTTCATTATTTGAATATGACACAGCTTCAAACTCGTTTGTAATAAAACTATTTTTTGGCGATAATACAGCATCAGATTTTTATTTTGAAAATTTAGTAACTGCAAATAATAAAATTTACGGCATTCAAACTGGTTTGTTTAGTGGAGCTTCAATTGTAGAATATGATCCAACAACAAACATATTACAACAACTTTTCACCCTAAGTTCCATTGGAATAAACGAAGTAAATGACTTAGTTATTTCAAACGGAAAACTTTACGGTATTAATATTCACACATCTAACGGAAGTGACAATTATTTATTCAGTTATGATATATCTAATAATAGTGGTGTTATAGAACATACATTTGATTTAGCATCTGGAACCTGGGGGCATTCTTTGTTAGCCCATTCTAATGGAAATATATATGGGGCTACGATTAATGGCGGATTAAATGGTGATGGTGTTATTTTTGAACTAAACACTACTACTAACAATTACTCAGTTCTTTATGACCTAACATCAACCAATAAAGCTGACAATCTTACGGAGGGATTAAATGATAATTTATATGGATATATCAATCCAAATCTAAATGATGCAAGAATATATTCTTTCAACTTATCAAATAATACTTTTTCTAATTTATTTAATTTTTCATCTAATCAACCTACTGGAAACGCTGCATATTTCAGAGACTATAATCCGTTTGAATATGATAATGAACATTTAGTCGTTAGTACAAATTCAGCTAATTCGCAAAGAGTATTATTAGACTACGACATTCAAAATAATACTTTAAACTCGAATATTATTACTGGTGAATCGTTAATTTCCAAACCTATTAACGGTAGCTTTTATTATGGAATAGAAGATAAAGTTTATAAATACTTATCTAATAACATAACAGAAGTAACTGATATAGTATTTGGTACAAACGGCAAAAACCCAATTAAGATAATAAAAGTAAATGATTCAGAAATTTATGGTATTACTAGTGAAAAAAAAATACTATCCAACTACGGAGATGTTCTTTTCAAATACAATTTAAATTCTCAAAACTTTGAGAAAATAATTGATTTTGATGGTTTAGATTTAGGCTATCCATCTGATATTATAAAAACTACAGGAGGATTAATTTATATATCTACTCAAACTGGCAATGCTGGATTAGGTTCTGGAGAATTAATAGAATACAATCCATCAACAAATAACTACCAAGTTGTTCATCAATTCAATAATTTAGGAAGCGCTCCAGAAACAAAATTACACGAAAAAAACAACATTATTTACGGAAACAAAGGTGATATCATTTATTCTTTTAATACTACTAATCATACTTTTTCAACTTTATTTCAATCTAGCGAATTAGATGGAGTTTATAATCGTACTTATCTATCAAATGACAATGTTTTTTATGGAATCTCAGGAAGTGGGGGTGTTAACTCATTTGGAGTTGTTTATTCGTTTGATATTAGTTCAAATCAATATACAAAACTTTCAGATTTAACATCTCCAAACTACACTGCTCCATTCATTGGACCACCAGTACTCACTGATGTTGATAATTCTTTTACTGAAGATTCTAATAATATTTACGGTATATTTTTACAGTCTAACGATTCTTCTAACAATGGAGCTATTTTCTCCATTGATAAAACATCTAATTCTTTATCAATATTGCAATCATTTGATGGAACAAATGGTACAGGCTACAAACCACAAAATTTATATTCAATAGATAATTCTTTAATAGGAAAAACTTTAAATTGGCAAACTGGTTCTAGCGGAAGTTTTAATACGGTATTTGAATATAATAGCAATACGCTATCTCCTGTTTCAAATTTTGATAGTGTTTTTATTTCAAATTTAGAAACTCTCAACAATCTCAATCTTATCTTAAATTCCAGTTCAACAACATTTGAGTATGATTTAATTAATTCTAATGAGGTTTCCACATTTCAATTTAATTCAAATATTGAACAACTTTATTCAGTTGTTGAAATTATAGATGACACAGTAGCACCTACTGCACCAACAAACTTAATTGCTAATAACCCAACAAATACTACTATAGATTTAAACTGGAATGAGTCGACAGATAACACAGGAGTATTTGCATACAATATATACCAAGATGGTGTTTTAAGCTTCACCTCTTCTAACAATTTTATAACAGCCAATAATTTAACCGCTGACACTAATTATTGCTTTACAATTTCAGCTTTAGACAATAACGGAAACGAATCTACTCTTAGTAATCAAGCTTGCGAAACAACCACAAACGAGGATGCTGAACCTACAAATGAGATTTATTTTTCTGAATACGTTGAGGGTAGCAGTACAAATAAAGCTTTAGAAATAGCAAACTTTACAGGAAATTCTATTAATTTGTCGAATTACTCTATAAAATTAGCTTTTAATGGAAACAGCTTTGGTTCAGATATAACTTTTCCCTCTGGAGCGGTTATTTCTGAAGGAGACGTTTATGTTATCGCCAACACAGGATTATCCTCTTCATGCCAAAGTGAACAAGATTTTATAAATAACTCAATGACTAGCTTCAATGGAAATGATGCAATTGGCTTATTCAAGAATGGGATTTTGATTGATATTATTGGTTCGGAAGGTAATTCAAGTAATTTTGCACAAAATTTAACATTAGTGCGTAAATCGTCTGTAACAAATCCAAGTGTAATATTTGATATCAACCAATGGGATAGTTACGCTCAAGATGATTGCTCTAATCTAGGAAATCATACTCAAACGCTATCAATTGAAAATTTTAATTCAGAATCAATTAATTTTTATCCCAATCCTGTTAGTAACACTTTAAATATAGAAATAAATCAAAATAATTTTATAGTTGAGATATATTCAATTCAAGGACAGATACTTGCATCACATAAAGAACAAAAAATTATTGATGTAAGTAATTTATCCAGTGGTTTGTATATGCTAAGAATAATAGACAACTCAAATAGAGTTAAAATGGTGAAATTTATTAAAAGATAAAAATCGTTAATTTTAATTTACACTAATTAATAAAACCACAGAGTTCATCTGTGGTTTTATTGCTTTAAAAACTACCAAATTTAATCCTTGCCTGTCATTTCAAAAGTTATATCTTTAGTGCTTTAACTTTTCTTTCAAAAACCAGATAGATATGTCGATGATTCTTATATCGTAAGACGCTTGGGAATTGCTTAATAAAAAGTTACAATCAACCCATAAGCTAAGGATAAAAACATAATGACCTTCGAAAAAAAACAAAAACTAACATTATCTAAACTAGAATCACTCCTACTCAAAGCCTGCGATGAATTGCGTGGCAAAATGGATGCTTCAGAATATAAAGAGTTCATCTTTGGGATGCTCTTTTTAAAACGTGCTAACGATAAGTTCTTAGAAGAACGTAAAAAACTGAAAGCCGAATACGAAAAAAACAATATGCGTACTGACCTTATCAAACGTCAGCTTTCAAATCCATCAAAATATGATTTCTACGTTCCGCCTATTGCACGATGGACGCTTACCGGTGAGGAGAAAGAAGAAATTGCAAAAGATGCTGATGAAGATAATAGAGATTTCAAAGGTATATTGCACCTTAAGAAAAATGTAGGCTCAGGTCTGAATAAAGCACTTCACGCTATTGAAGATGCAAAACCAGAAGTTTTTGAAGACGTTCTTAAAAACATTAACTACAATCGTAAGGTTGGAAAGAAAACTATTGATGATGCCAAATGGGTTTCATTTATCGAAAAATTTAACGACATCCCTTTAAAGGATGAGGATTTTGAATTTCCAGATTTGTTAGGTGCTGCCTATGAATTCTTAATTAAATACTTTGCAGATAGTGCCGGTAAAAAAGGTGGGGAATTCTACACGCCTTTTGAGGTCGTTAATTTAATGACCAGAATTCTTGCTCCAAAACAAGGGATGAGTATTTATGATCCTGCTGTTGGTTCTGGTGGTATGCTTATTCAAGCTAAGGATTTTATTGCAGAAAATGGTGGTGACCCAAGAGATATTTCCATCTTTGGACAAGAAGATAGCGGTACAACTTGGGCAATCTGTAAGATGAATATGATCCTGCACGATATACGTAACGCAGATATCCGTAACGAAGACACCATCAAAAGCCCAGAGCATATTGAGGATGGAAAATTAATGACCTTCGACAGAGTAATTGCCAATCCACCTTTTTCTCAGAATTACTCAAAAAAGGAAATGAAACACCAAGAGCGTTTTCACACCTTTATGCCTGAAGGCGGTAAAAAAGCAGACTTTATGTTCGTTCAACACATGGCAAGCGTATTGAAGAACAACGGTAAGATGGCGGTGGTAATGCCTCACGGTGTACTGTTTCGTTCTGGTGATGAGAAAGAATGTAGAGCAAAATTTATTAGCAGAGGTATTTTAGAAGCTATTATTGGATTACCATCTGGTTTGTTTTACGGTACAGGAATTCCTGCCTGCATTATGGTATTCAATAAAAAAGAGGCGAAAAACCGTAAGGGAATTCTCTTTATCAATGCTGATGCTGAATACAAAGAAGGGAAGAACCAAAACAAACTACGACCAGAGGATATTGAAAAAATAACTAATACTTATAACGCTCAAGCCGAAATACCAAAATACAGCCGAATGGTTCCTGTGTCCGAAATACAAGACGAAGACTATAACCTCAACATTCGCAGGTATGTAGATAACTCACCAGAGCCTGAACCACAAAACGTAAAAGCGCACCTTAATGGTGGTATTCCTCGTGAAGAGGTGGAAGCACTTAACGAGCAGTCAGAAGCACTTTTTGGACTCAACAACAGTTTATTTGAAACCAATGAGACTGATTTTTACACTTTCACCAAAGCGGTAACTAATAAAGACAGTATCAAAGACATCATAGAATCTAGTGGCGAAGTGCAACAAAAATATGCCGAATATGAGACGCATATTACCGACTGGTGGCACAAGTACCATAAGGACTTTGAAAACCTACCAGAAACTAAAAACCCAGCATTACTGCGTAAAAAAGTAATGCCAGCCATAATAGAAGATCTAAATCATTTCAACGCTTTAGACGAGCACGAAATACGTGGTGCATTTGCACAATTTTGGGATGAGTTG
>CAJQNZ010000049.1 GCA_905479835.1 uncultured Flavobacteriaceae bacterium | reverse complement strand
CTGTCGAAATATCTTCAAATAATGTTTGAGTGGTATCAATAAATGATAAATTGGCTCTACCATATTCTCTAGTATTGGAATTCCCAACTACTCCACCATAAAAATGTGCTAAATACTGAGCGCCATAACACACACCTAATAAAGGAGTGTTTCCTTTCACTTGAGTTAAATCAACCTTTGGTGGATTTTCTCCCCTTACTGAGTGTGGACTACCTGAAAGTATGACTGCTTTAAAATTTGAGACATCATATTTTCCACTGTTATAAGGATGTATCTCACTATATATATTGAGTTCTCGAACTCTTCTGGCAATTAACTGAGTGAATTGCGAACCGAAATCTAAAATAAGTACTTTGTCTTGCATCCGCAAAAATAATATTAAAATAACTAATTATACTGCCTTTTTAAAAGAAAAATAACATCAATTATTAAAATTCACGAACTTAGATAAAACCTTTTAATAGCGTTTAGAAAATTATATTTATAAAACAACATTAATTAATCAACGGATTGCTTTTAAGACTGTTTTAAAGTGTTTTAAGAGCGTTTTAGGATATTCACAATTGTTAAAAACTTAAAACAACATCTAAAGAAACCCTCTTCTTTCATAGTTATATTTTTTATCTTTGATGATATTCAAAACAAAAAAATCAATGTCAGTTCGAGTAGTTTTTAATTCTAGGAAAAAATTGTAGTGAAAACAATTTGTTTTTATTAGTTCTTGATATAATATTCTTATACAAGAATTTCATACTAACTGACAGTTTAATATTTATATATGAGCGAAGAAACAAAAAAAAATAATTATGATGCCTCCAGTATTCAGGCATTAGAAGGAATGGAGCATGTAAGAATGCGTCCTTCGATGTATATTGGAGATGTAGGTGTAAGAGGATTACATCATCTAGTATATGAAGTGGTGGATAACTCAATTGATGAGGCAATGGCAGGTCATTGTGATACTATTGATGTATGGATTAATGAAAATAATTCTGTTACTGTATTAGATAATGGTCGTGGTATTCCAGTAGGAATTCATAAAAAAGAAGGTATTTCTGCATTGGAAGTTGTAATGACTAAAATAGGTGCTGGAGGGAAATTCGATAAAGATTCTTATAAAGTTTCTGGAGGATTACACGGAGTAGGTGTCTCCTGTGTAAATGCACTTTCAAACCACTTAAGAGCAACCGTTTATAAGGATGGGAAAATCTGGGAGCAAGAATATGAAAAAGGAAAATCTTTGTATCCTGTAAAACCGATTGGAGAAACAGATAAAATTGGTACAATGGTAACTTTTTTGCCAGATGACACTATTTTCAAGATCACAACCGAGTTTAATTATGATACGCTTGCTGCAAGATTACGTGAATTGTCATTCCTTAACAAAGGGCTTACAATTAATCTTACGGATAGACGAAAAAAAGACGATGAAGGAAATGAAATTTCAGAAGTTTTTTACAGTGAAAGAGGTTTACCCGAGTTTATTGAATACTTAGATGCAACACGTGAACAACTCACTTCAAGTGTTATTGCAATGGAAGGAGAAAAAAATGGAGTTCCTGTTGAAGTTGCAATGGTTTACAATACATCTTATGCTGAAAATTTACACTCTTATGTAAACAATATCAATACGCATGAAGGAGGTACTCATCTTTCTGGATTTAGAAGAGGACTGACTGCTACATTGAAAAAATATGCTGACAATTCAGGAATGCTAAAAAACCTGAAATTTGATATTACAGGTGATGACTTCCGTGAAGGACTGACTGCTATTATTTCTGTAAAGGTTGCCGAACCACAATTTGAAGGACAAACTAAAACAAAATTAGGTAACAGAGATGTTACTTCTGCAGTAAGTCAGGCTGTAACTGAAATGTTAACTGACTATTTGGAAGAAAATCCAAACGATGCGAAGACAATTGTTCAGAAAGTTATTCTTGCTGCTCAAGCAAGACATGCTGCTTCCAAAGCAAGAGAAATGGTACAGCGTAAAACTGTAATGTCAATTGGTGGATTACCTGGAAAATTAAGTGATTGTTCTGAAACTGACCCAGATAAATGTGAAATTTTCTTAGTTGAGGGAGATTCTGCAGGGGGAACTGCAAAGCAAGGACGTGATAGAATGTTTCAAGCTATTCTACCATTGAGGGGTAAGATATTGAATGTAGAAAAAGCGATGCAACATAAAGTTTTTGAAAACGAAGAAATCAAAAATATGTTTACGGCACTTGGCGTCTCAATCGGAACAGAAGAAGATCCTAGAGCTTTAAATTTGTCAAAATTAAGATATAAGAAAGTAGTGATTATGTGTGATGCGGATGTAGATGGTAGTCATATTGCAACCTTAATATTAACTTTCTTTTTTAGATACATGAAAGAATTGATTGAAGAAGGATGTGTATATATTGCTGCTCCTCCCCTTTATCTTGTTAAAAAAGGACAAAAAAGAGAATATGCTTGGAATGATGATCAGCGTGATTTAATTGTTCAAAAAATGGGTGGATCTGCAACAATACAAAGATACAAAGGTCTTGGTGAAATGAATGCAGAGCAATTATGGGATACAACTATGAACCCAGAATTCAGAACTTTAAGACAAGTTGTAATTGATAATGGTACAGAAGCAGATAGAGTATTCTCTATGTTGATGGGAGATGAAGTTCCTCCTCGTAGAGATTTTATAGAAAGAAATGCAAAATATGCTAATATAGACGTATAATAAATTAAAAATTAAAATAAAACAAATGAAAGTAACAGTAGTAGGTGCAGGAGCCGTAGGTGCGAGTTGTGCAGAGTATATCGCAATTAAAGATTTTGCCTCAGAAGTTGTAATATTAGACATAAAAGAAGGTTTTGCTGAAGGAAAAGCAATGGATTTAATGCAGACCGCATCTTTAAATGGGTTTGACACTAAAATTATTGGATCTACAAGTGATTATTCCAAAACTGCAAATAGTGATATTGCAGTAATCACAAGTGGTATTCCACGTAAACCTGGAATGACACGTGAAGAATTAATTGGAATCAATGCTGGAATTGTAAAAATGGTTTCTAAAAGCTTGATTGAACATTCTCCTAATGTGATTATTATAGTTGTAAGTAATCCAATGGACACCATGACTTATTTAGTTCATAAAACTACAGACTTGCCTAAAAACAGAATTATTGGGATGGGAGGAGCATTAGACTCTGCGCGTTTTAAGTACAGATTGGCAGAAGCACTTGGCGCTCCTATTTCTGATGTAGACGGAATGGTAATTGGTGGTCATTCTGATAAAGGAATGGTACCATTAATAAATAAGGCAGTAAGAAATTCTGTGAGTGTTTCTGAATTTTTATCAGAAGAAAGAATGAATCAAGTAGTACAAGATACTAAAGTAGGTGGAGCAACATTAACTGGTTTATTAGGAACATCTGCTTGGTACGCTCCTGGAGCAGCAGTATCTGCAATGGTTCAAGCAATTGCTTGTGATACTAAAAAGATTTTCCCTTGTTCAGCTTTATTAGAAGGAGAATATGGCTTAACAGATTTATCAATAGGAGTCCCTTGTATTTTGGGAGCAAACGGAATTGAAAAAATTGTTGAAATCAGTCTATCTGATGCAGAAAAATCAAAACTCAATGAAAGTGCTGAGGGTGTAA
This sequence comes from uncultured Flavobacteriaceae bacterium, assembly GCA_905479835.1. Classification (GTDB taxonomy): domain Bacteria; phylum Bacteroidota; class Bacteroidia; order Flavobacteriales; family Flavobacteriaceae; genus Urechidicola. Next base: position 25,596 of record CAJQNZ010000049.1, on the reverse strand, counting down.
AAAAGACGAATGGATTATTAGAATTATAATCCATTTTAATACACCCCTAATTTAATAAGTTTCCTAAAACTTAGAAGCCTCAAAGAAATTCTTTGGGGCTTTTTTATATTTTTGCTAAAAAAATAATTTGAAAAAACAAACACATACCTTATTAAAAAACATATTTGGTTATGAAACATTTCGTCCTTTACAGGAAGAAATTATAGATCGAACCATTGAAGGAAAAGATAGTTTTGTATTAATGCCTACTGGCGGAGGTAAATCGATGTGTTTTCAAATTCCTGCTTTGATTTTTGATGGTATTACGATTGTAGTATCTCCACTAATTTCACTAATGAAAGACCAAGTACAAGCCTTAAAAGCAAATGGAATAAAAGCAGATTTTTTTAATAGCTCAATTACTCCTGAAAAAGAAAATACAGTCATTGACAAAGCACTGAAAGGTGAATTGCAATTGCTTTATTTATCACCAGAAAAATTAATATCGGTAAGCAATACATGGCTGAAAGAACTAAATATAAAACTAGTTGCTATTGACGAAGCGCATTGTGTAAGTATGTGGGGACATGATTTTAGACCAGAATACACACAGTTAAAAACGTTTAGAAACTCTTTACCTTCTGTTCCTTTTATGGCTTTAACTGCGACAGCAGATAAGTCAGCTAGGAAAGATATTGAAGCCCAACTTGGGTTAAAAAATTCAAAATTATTTATCTCCTCTTTTGACCGAAAAAACTTAAGTATAGAAGTACGAGGGCAAGTGACAAAAAAGAAGAAACTACAAGAAATTGTCAATTTTATTGAGCGAAGAAAAAACGAAAGTGGTATCATTTATTGTTTGAGTAGAAAAAATACTGAAGAAGTAGCAGATTATTTAAAAGATCTAAGGCATTCTGTAGCATTTTATCATGCCGGAATGAATCCTGAAGAACGAGAAAGAGTACAAACTGAATTTATAAATGATGATACTAAAATAATTGTAGCAACAATTGCTTTTGGGATGGGTATTGATAAATCAAATGTTCGTTTTGTAATTCACTATAATTTACCTAAAAACCTCGAAGGATATTACCAAGAAATAGGGAGATCAGGAAGAGATGGGCTTGCAGCTGAGACTCTATTATACTATAACATGAGAGATTTCGTATTGTATAGCCAATTTGCAGATGGTGGAGCAAATACTGCAATGCAAAAAGAAAAATTGAATAGAATGCTTCAATTTGCAGAAGCTAAATCATGTAGGAGAAAAATATTACTTTCTTATTTCGGAGAGCATCTTGCCCAGGACTGTGGTAATTGTGATGTTTGCGAAAATCCTCCTAAAGGATTTGAAGGTACAATATTAACACAAAAAGCATTGTCAGGAATTGCAAGAATGGGAGAAAAAGAAGGAATTACAATGTTAATAAATGTATTAAGAGGAAGTAACAATGCAGATATTCATGCCAAGCAATTTTTCAACTTAAAGACTTATGGAATAGGTAAAGATGTTAGTTTTTATGATTGGCGAGATTATGTAATTCAAATGGCAAATCAAGGATTGATAGAAATCATGTATAGCGAAAGTTCTGCCTTAAAAATATCTCCTATTGGCTGGAAAGTATTAAAAGGAGAAAAAAACATACAGTTGACAACTCCTCTAAGTTCAGAAGATAAAAAGAAGAAACAAAAAGTAGTAAAAGTAGTAGCTGAAGGCGAAATAAATACGGATTTGTTTACAGAGCTTAAGAAAATAAGATATTTCATTTCAAGAGAAGAAAATGTCCCTGCCTATATAATTTTTAACGACAAATCATTAAAATTAATGGCAAGTCAACTTCCAGTTTCCGAAAATGAATTTTTGGCGATTTCGGGAGTTGGAATGAATAAAATGGAACAGTATGGAGAAGAATTTATGAAGGTAATTCGTAGATTTAAAAGTATTGAAAAACCTCGTAAAACCCCTACAACCATAGAAACATTTAATTTATATAAAGAAGGATTGACTCCAGCAGAAATTGCAAAAAAGAGAGGATTGTCAATCACTACTATTTTTTCTCATTTATCACAACTTTACATAGAAGGAAAGGAAGTGGAACTAGATAATTATATAACTAAAGAAGTTGTAAGTAAAGTAGGGATTGCTTTTAATGAATTGGGTCGAAAAATGGAATTGAAGCCCATTTACGAAAAACTCAATGAGAAAATATCCTATGGAGAAATAAGATTAGGTATTGCTTTAATTCTAAAAAATGAATGAGAAATTCAGAATCTCTGGTTTAAGAATAATGATATCGTCATTTCTTGATCCTCTTCCTATTCTCTATGACAATCCTGAAATAACTCCGTTTTTATCAATTGACATATTCGTTGACGCTGGAATAGAAGGAAGTCCAGGCATTCGCATCATTTTGCCTAAAATAGGAATCACAAATCGTGCTCCAGCCGCTATTTCAATTTCTCGAACGTTCACAGTAAAACCAACAGGTCGTCCTTTTTTTGTAGCATCATCAGAAAATGATTTCTGAGTTTTGGCCATGCACACAGCAAAGTCATTAAAACCCAGTCGATCTATTCTTTTAAGATTTAATAAAGCTTTATTATCGTATTCAACCGAATCTGCTCCATAAATTTCCTTGGCTATTGTATCAATTTTTTCTTTCATTGGAGATTTCCAATCGTATAGAGGTTTGAATTGTGTCGCTTTATTCTCAATAACATCTACAACTGCTTCCGCTAATTTTTTTGTTCCTTCTCCTCCATCTGCCCATCCTTCCGATACGACCGCTTTTACGCCAAGATGTGCACATTTCTGAATCACAAGATTTACTTCAGCATCACTATCAGAAATAAAAGAATTAATAGCAACAACTGGCTCAATATTAAATTTTCTTATATTCTCAATATGCTTTTCTAAATTTTCAAATCCTTTTTCAACGCTATCAACACTTACATCGTTGTATTGCTCTTTCTTAGCTCCTCCATGATGTCTCAAGGCTCTTATAGTTGCAACCAATACAACACATTTTGGGTTAAAACCAGCATGAGCACACTTAATATTTAAAAATTTTTCTGCACCAAGATCTGCTCCAAAACCTGCTTCAGTAACTACATAATTGGATAATGATAATCCCATTTTAGTTGCAAGAATAGTATTGGTACCTTGAGCAATATTGGCAAATGGACCTCCATGAATAATTGCTGGGTTTTTTTCCAATGTCTGAACTAAATTAGGTTTAATAGCATCTTTTAACAAAATAGCCATAGCATTTTCAGCCTTTAAATCTCTTGCAAATATTGGCTTGTTATCAAATGTAAAACCTATAAAAATATCTCCCAGACGCTGTTTCAAATCTTCAAAATCAGAAGTCATACATAAAATCGCCATCACTTCAGATGCTGGAGTAATATTAAATCCATCTTGACGTGGAATTCCATTGGCGGTTCCTCCAAGACCTATTGTAATATCTCTCAACGCACGATCATTCATATCAATCACTCGCTTCCAGAGAATAGTTCTAGGATCTATATTTAAATTACCCTCTTTACTCTGTAGATTATTATCAATCAACGCAGACAATAAATTATTAGCTTTTTCAACGGCATTAAAGTCCCCTGTAAAATGTAAGTTTATATCTTCCATGGGAACCACTTGAGAATAACCACCACCTGCAGCACCTCCTTTTATCCCGAAAACAGGACCTAATGAGGGCTCTCTCAAAACTACAGTCGCCATCTTTCCAATTTTATTGAGTCCTTCAGTCAAGCCTATAGAAACGGTAGTTTTACCTTCTCCTGCTGGAGTTGGAGTCAAGGCTGTTACTAAAATTAAATTATTCTTCTGAATCGCAGACTCATCGATCAAACTCAAAGGCAGTTTAGCTTTAAACTTACCATACATTTCTAAATCATCCTCTTCAATATTTAATTTCTTAGCAATTAATTTTATATGATTTAACTCAGTATCCTGTGCAATTTCAATATCTGTTTTGTATTCCATGATTACCCAAATTTTACAATGCTAATATAATAAAATCAGTAAAGCGACTGGACTTATTGTAACATAAGTATTTAAAAGCTCACAAAAGTTATAAAAACATTGGCTTTTCATGTTTGAAATTATATATTTGCACGTTTATTAAAAATAGAAGTTTTAAATTAATATATAATGCAGAATAAAGGACTTATTAAGTTATTTGCTATCCTTTTCGGATTAGTGAGTTTGTACCAATTATCATTTACTTGGTTAGCAAACGGTGTTGAGAAAGATGCAAAGGAATTTGCAATTTCAAAATCAGAAGGTGATGTACAATTGGTACATAAATTTGAGAAGAATTATTTGGACTCTATCGGAAACGATACAATTGTCCCTTTATTCAATCTGTCTTTTAATGATATTAAAGACAAGGAACTGAATTTAGGACTTGATTTAAAAGGTGGAATCAACGCAATACTTCAAGTATCTGTAAAAGATATCTTGATGGGATTGTCTAATGATTCTAAAAACCCTGTATTCAACCAAGCATTAACTGCTGCAACATTGGCACAGAGAAATAGCGATGAAACTTATTTAAACTTATTCTTTGAAGAGTTTGAAAAAGCAAGTAACGGAACTATTCAATTAAGCGATCCAAGTATTTTTGGAAATAAATCTTTAAGTGGAAAAATTAATTTCAGAAATACCAATGCTGAAGTAAAACCAATTATTCAAGAAGAAATTAATGCTTCTATTGGAACTGCATTTCAAGTATTAAGAAGTCGTATTGACAAGTTTGGAGTAACACAACCAAATATCCAACGTATCGGAAACTCAGGAAGAATCTCTATCGACTTGCCTGGAGCAAAAGATATCGATCGTGTAAAAAAATTATTACAGAGTACTGCAGAATTACAATTCTGGGAAGTATTCTCAAATGCTGAAGTACAGAATTTCTTATATGCTGCAGATGCTAAGACTGCAGAATTATTGAATGATGATGTTGTTGAAGAAGTAAAAGACACAACAGCAACTACAACAAACCTTGAAGATTTATTAGGTGAAGATAAAGATTCTGTTGTACCAGCAAAAAGACAAAATAGATTATTTGCATATTTATATCCTAACACAGCAAGATCACAACAAGAAGTAAGTTCTATGCTAGGTCAAGCAGCAATTATTGATACTGCTAAGGTCAATAAATATCTTGCAATGAAAGAAGTAAGAGCTCTTTTACCTACTGAATTGCGTTATGCAAAATTTTTATGGGATGCGAAGCCAAGTGGTGAAATTTTAAGTTTATATGCTATAAAATCCAATCGTGATGATGTTGCTCCTATTCAAGGTGATGTAATTGATGATGCCAGTCAAGGTTATGATCAATTTCAAAACCAACCAGAAGTAAGCATGTCTATGAATAGTTATGGTACTAAAGAATGGGCAAAAATGACTACTGCAAATGCTAACGGAGGATTTGTAGCAGTTGTACTTGACAATGAAGTACATACTGCACCAAGAGTAAATGATCCTATTCTAGTAGGAAGAACTTCTATCTCTGGTGGAAATATGACGATTGAAGAAGCACAAGATTTAGCAAATGTATTAAAAGCTGGTAAATTACCTGCTGCAGCTCATATTGTTCAATCAGAAGTTGTAGGAGCATCTTTAGGACAAAAAGCAATTAATAGTAGTTTCATATCCTTTGGAATTGCATTGTTATTGGTATTAATATGGATGGTTTTCTATTATGGAAAAGCAGGTTTATTTGCTAATATTGCATTGGCAGTAAACATCTTATTCATTTTTGGTTGGTTGGCTTCTTTTGGAGCGGTATTGACATTACCTGGAATTGCAGGTATAATTTTAACCATAGGTATGTCGGTTGATGCCAACGTAATTATATTTGAAAGAATTAAAGAAGAGTTGTCTAATGGAAAAGGGCTTAAAGAAGCCATTTCTGGAGGATTTAGTTTTAAAGGAGCCCTATCAGCAATTTTAGATGCCAATGTTACAACCTTCTTAACTGGAGTTATCTTATTCGTATTTGGAACAGGACCTATTAAAGGGTTTGCTTATACATTAATGCTTGGTATTGTTACTTCTTTATTCACTGCGATTTTCATCACAAGAATGTTATTAGATTGGTATACTGGTAAAGGAAATAAATTGACATTCAATACTAATACAACTAAAAACTGGTTCCAAAACATCAATATTGATTTCTTAAAGAAACGTAAAGTTGCTTATATGATTTCAGGAGCTATAATTTTATTAGGACTTGCTTCTTTATTGACTAATAGTCTTAATTATGGTGTAGATTTTATAGGTGGACGTTCTTACATCGTTAAGTTTGATCAACCAATAAATGCATCTGAAGTTGCAAATACTTTAAAAGGTGCATTTGGTGATGCTCCAGAAGTGAAAACCTATGGTGGAGATTCTCAATTGAAGATTACAACTAAATTTAAAATTGAAGAAGAAGCAAATACAGTTGATGATGAAATAAGACAATTACTGTTTGACGGTCTTTCAACATATCTTCCAGACGGAACGACATTAGATACATTTAAAGGTGGTTATGACGGTCAGAGCATTGGTATCATGAGTAGTGCAAAAGTAGAACCTACAATTGCAGATGATATTAAAACTGCTGCAGGATATGCTATTGTTGGGTCATTATTAATCGTGTTCTTATACATTTTATTAAGGTTTAGAAAATGGCAATTCAGTTTAGGTGCTGTAGCTGCGGTTTTCCATGATGTATTAATTGTACTATCTATATTCTCAATATTTTACAAGTTTGCTCCATTTGATATGGAAATAGGACAATCATTTATTGCCGCCATATTAACAGTTGTAGGATATTCTTTGAATGATACAGTAGTAATATTTGATAGAATTAGAGAGTATGCAAAAGAACATTCAACATGGAAATATTCTAAAGTTGTAAATAGTGCATTGAGCAACACATTAGGAAGAACAATTAATACATCCATTACAACATTGGTTGTATTGTCAGCAATTTTCTTATTTGGAGGAGATTCAATTAGAGGATTCATGTTTGCTTTGATTATAGGTGTACTTGTAGGTACCTATTCATCATTATTTATAGCATCGCCTATAATGTATGATACAACTAAGAAGTTAAATAAAGGTAAAAAATAAGCAACTATTTAAATAATATATTAAACCGCCACATTTTAAGGCGGTTTTTTTATTTTTGTAATGATTGATTGAAACATCATGAGTACGATTAAATTACATGACAAATATTTCAAACCTTATATTTCTAAGGATAAAATTGCAGTACTTACACAGTCTATGGCAACACAGATTGCTGAGGATTGTAAAGATGAGATTCCTGTTTTTATAGGTATCTTAAATGGTTGTTTTATGTTTGTCTCTGATTTTATCCGTCAGTATCCTACTGATTGTGAAGTTTCTTTTGTGAAATTGGCTTCCTATGAAGGTACAAAATCTACAGGAACGGTAAGTGAACTCGTTGGCATTAATGAAGATTTAACTGGACGTACTGTAATCATACTTGAAGATATTATTGATACTGGAGGAACACTTCAGAAAATTTATGATATTTTTAAAAATCAAAAAGTAAAAAGTTTAAAAATTGCAACGCTATTTTTCAAGCCTACAGTTTTTAAAAAAGAACTTCCTATTGACTATATAGGACTTTCTATTCCTGACGAATTTATCGTTGGTTATGGATTGGATTATAATAATTTAGGGAGAAATTTAGATAGTATTTATAAAATAACAACCCAACAAATGACTAATATCGTATTATTCGGACCTCCAGGAGCTGGAAAAGGAACTCAAGCTGAACTTTTAAAAAATAAGTACAATCTTGTTCACATTTCTACAGGTGATGTGTTTCGTTTTAACATTAAAAACCAAACAGAACTAGGAATATTGGCTAAATCCTATATGGATCATGGCGACTTAGTTCCTGATCAAGTTACTATCAATATGTTAAAAGCCGAAGTTGAAAAAAATGCAGATGCCAACGGATTTATATTTGATGGTTTCCCAAGAACTACTTCTCAAGCAGAAGCATTGGATGCTTTTTTATCTGAAAAAGGAGAAACCATTAATGGAATGATAGCACTTGAAGTTTCTGAGGATTTATTGGTAGAAAGATTACTAGAAAGAGGAAAAGTAAGTGGAAGAACAGATGATCAAGATGAATCAAAAATCAGAAATAGATTCAATGAATACAATACTAAAACTGCAATTTTAAAAGATTTTTATACTGAGCAAAATAAATATTTTGGAGCAGATGGTGTTGGTGATATCAATGAAATAACAAAAAGATTGAGTGCTATTATAGATACATTATAAGAATGTGTAACTGCGTAACTGTTGAACAGGGTATTAACATCACTTTTAACAATTACATAAATAAACAGTTACACGATTAAACATAAACAATGACTGAAGGAAATTTTGCTGACTACGTAAAAATTCATGCTACTTCTGGAAAAGGAGGAAAAGGTTCTGTGCATTTACACCGTGAGAAATTTATTACCAAAGGCGGACCTGATGGTGGTGATGGAGGTCGTGGTGGACATGTAATCTTGCGTGCCAATAAAAATATGTGGACATTGATACATTTAAAGTTCAACAAGCATTTTAAAGCAGAACATGGAGGTCACGGTAGTAAAAGCCGTAGTACAGGAAAAGATGGTGCAGATGTTTATATCGATGTTCCTTTAGGAACAATAATTAGGGATGTTGAAACAAATGAAGTTCTTTTTGAAATAACATCAGATGGAGAAGAGGCAATACTAGAAGAAGGCGGAAAAGGTGGACTAGGAAACTGGAATTTTAAATCTTCTACCAATCAAACTCCTCGCTACGCGCAACCTGGAATTGATGGAAAAGAAAACTGGTATCAACTCGAATTAAAATTACTAGCAGATGTAGGATTGGTAGGATTTCCTAATGCTGGAAAATCAACTTTATTATCGGTAATTACTGCAGCCAAACCAAAAATTGCTGATTATGCCTTTACAACTTTAAAACCCAATCTTGGAATTGTAAAATATCGTGACCATAGATCATTTGTGATGGCTGATATCCCTGGAATTATCGAAGGTGCAGCAGAAGGAAAAGGGTTAGGGCACCGCTTTTTAAGACATATAGAGCGCAATTCTACATTGTTATTTTTAATTCCTGCTGATAGTGATGATATCAATAAAGAGTATGATATTTTATTGAACGAACTTAAAAAACACAATCCTGAACTGCTTGATAAGGAACGTTTATTGGTCATTTCAAAATCTGATATGCTTGATGAAGAATTGAAAGATGAAATCAAAAAAGAACTTCCTACTACTATTTCGCATTTATTCATTTCATCTGTCGCTCAAATAGGATTGACCGAATTGAAGGATCAGTTGTGGAAGATGTTAACTGAGTAAGGTTTGTGGATTGTAGAACATCAGTAAAATTATTGTAAAAAAATAGTTACCATTACTTGATAGTCAATGAACTGCGGTCACTAAGCGGAGTCGAAGTGAATCCAACTTTAAATTTTTATAACATCAATTCTTTACAACTATAGGTAATGTAAATTCTGTAGTTACAGGTGTACCTCTTTTTATGGCTGGTTTTAAAACTGGTAATTGGTTTACTCCCATTTTTAGTAAACTATCCAAATTTGGAATTTGTTGGTTGATATAGTCATTTGCAATTAAACTTGATAAAGATACTTTTCCAGACGTATCAATATTCAATTTAATTAAAATAGTATCATTAAGTATTTCTGTAGCTCTAATTTCTTGAATAGATAATGACGCATATATATGTTCTGAGAGTTTTATTTGAGAACAAACTTTTTGTTTTTCTTGAGACGGAATACTATCACAACTTGGAAACAAAGGAAAAACATCTACAGAATTATAATCAACAATTGTATCTATAACAACAGTTGGTGTAAACTCTTTCTTTTTAAAAAACTCACAGGAAGTCAATAAAAATACACAAAAAAGAACAATAAAAATACGCTGTAACATCGGTTTTAATTGATGACTGAAATGTACAACAATTTCTTTTAGTCTAAAGTCACAACTTTCATAAAGTATTCTTACATGATTTAGGCTATAATATTGACAATTTATTGAATATCAAAAACTATAGGCAGCATATAAGTTACATTCACTTTTTTACCGTTATGCTCTCCTGGAATCATTATAGGCAAACTACTTACAACACGTCTTGCTTCTAATTCTAACTCTTTATGTGGCGCTCGTGCTCCAATAATTTCAATAGTCCCAGTTTTAGTGATTTTAAATTGTGTATAGATTTTCTGTTTTCCAGAAAGGCCTAAATTTTTTGTAGCATCAGTATTAAAATTTTGAGCAACATGCTTTTGAATACTTCTATTCAAGCAATCTTTTAATTCTTGTTCATCTCCTGAACAACCTGGAAATTGTGGTGCTTTATCTATTACTGCAAAAGAAACATCTTCAGAAGAATCACTTTTAGAATTTTCTATTTCTTCATTCTTAATAACATTTACAGACCACCCATTTTTTTTAGGAATTGAAATTCCTTCTCCTTTTATTTCTTCAATTCCTATTTTATTTCCTTCTTTATTATAGAATTGTGTACTTCCATCAGCATTTTTTTTAAAGAAATAGTTCCCTTCCGAAGTCTGGATATATCCAGACTTTCCATCATCAGAAACATTTAAAAGCATCCCTGAATCAGAAACCTCTTTATTACTAATAGAATTAGTTTCTGTTATATTTTCACTACAAGACACATAAAACATCATACTCGCCAATACAGGAATTAACAATAAATATTTTAACTGTTTTACGCTTTGTGATTTTTCTTTTGCTATCATCATAATTCTTTTTTTAATTAATGAATGTTTATAAAACTGGTTTACAAATGAAATATTTTCTATTTCAAAAGTCTCCGTTAATAATTTATTGAAATAACTTTTTTTATCTGTTTCCTTTACAACTTCAGCATCAGAAATATACTCGTGTATAAGTGTAATTCTATTTTGGTAACTATATACCAAAGGATTGAACCACATGACTATTTTAAGCAATTCGAAAAACAATAAATCCAATGTATGTAACTGTTTTGAATGTACTAGTTCGTGTTGTATAATTTGTAATTCTTTCTTTTCAAATAATGATTTACCTACGAAAATATAGTTGAAAAACGAAAATGCAGTTTGTTCGTTTTCAAGTAAAACCAAATTGTAATCTTCTTTTTTATCAACACGATTGTTTACTATTAACTTTAGTATTTTAAATAATTTATATGCAAATAGCAACGCGAAAACTGTCAATCCAACATAAAAAATAGGGAATGAATGATTTTGAGTCTCTTGTGCAATTACACTTTGTTCTATCACAACTTGTGGATTTAACATAACTTCTGGTAACATCACAATATATTCTTGAGAAACAACACTTTTAAAACTTTCAAACTTTAATAAAGGAATGATGAATGAAAGTATTGGTGTTGCAATTAAGTACAATCTATTCCATTTAAAAAAAGTTTCTTTTCTTAAAAACAAGTCATAAACTGCTAAAAACATAACTTGAAAAAATACGATTTGAATAATGTAGTTTATCATTTTTCTGCCTTTTTATCGTTAATTAAATCCAAAATAGTATCCAACTCATTCATGTCAACATCATTTTTCTTTACAAAAAAAGACACCATACTTTTAAATGAACCCTCAAAATAACCATCAACCAACTTGTGTAAACTTTGATTTGTATAGTCTGTTTTTTTGATTATTGGATGGTAAATATAACCTCTACCTTTTGTTGTGTGCGAAACAAATTCTTTGGTTTCCAATATTCTAATAATCGTAGAAACAGTATTATACGCTGGTTTTGGCGATGGTAATTGATCAATAATATCTTGAACAGACGCTTGTTCTAAACTCCATAATACTTGCATGAGTTGCTCTTCTGCTTTGGTAAGTTGTTTTTCCATTTTATTTAACTTTTTGTTCAACTGTCCAATTAACTCCCATTCTTTTTGCATAATCCTCTATTGGTCCAAGTCCAATTCCTTTTCTTCTTTGGTTTACATATTCAGGATCTATTATTTCATGGAAATATCCATTACCTTTCTCATCTCTTTTAACTTGAGAACCATAGACTTGAGGTTTATCATTTCTCATCAAAATCCTATCTTCCAATAATGCTAAATTTTGCCCTCTAGATTCACCCTTATTAACTGACTCTTTTAATAATGGTAAATATTTTTCTTGGGTCTCTAGCGGTGCATGTTGAATGACTAGCCACAAAGTAGAATTGGCCTTTGCTCCTACTAAACTCTTACCTACCCAACCTTTTTCGTCAATAATTTTTAATACCGTTTTTTCATTTATGCTATCCTGCTCTCTCATCATTTCCCAAAACATGTTCATATATTCAGAATCTTTACCAAACTTTTCTTCCGCTTCTTTATACAATTGTCTTAAAACTTGATCCTTTAATCGTATTTTTTCTAGTTTTTTCTGAAGTATCTTATCAAAGTCCTTTTCATATTCATCAACATTTAATTGAACCATCATCAAAATGTCTTTCCATTTTGGTAAATCACGAAGTGATATTAAGTCTTTATCACTTTGAAGCCATTCTTTATTTCTCTGCCCTTTTTCTATGGACAACATTAAATACTCAAATGCTTTATCAGAATTTCCACTCAGTGCCCAAGAACATGCCGTATTATAATAATGAGTTATACTCCCCTCTTTTATTGTAAATGCTTTACTGTATGTTTCTGCCGATAATTGATAATTTTTTACTTCATATAGCGAATCACCTGTTTTCAAATAATCATTGTAGTTTTGAGATTGTAGTTGAAAAGTGAATCCAATAAGAAAAAATATAATTAATTGCTTCATAAATAATATTATAAAAATTATTACAATACAAATATAACTAAATATTTAGTTTAAACTAATTTATTAGTTGAATAATATTTTAGCATGGTTTTTGTTATCTTGTAATCATAAACATTAAATAAATGTAAGACATGGATATTTTTTTACTTTTCTTAGGCTTCTTTTTCATCTTTCTAGGAATCATCGGCTCATTTTTACCTGTACTTCCCGGACCTATTACAGGCTGGATAGGCTTACTCATATTACATTTAACAGAAGTAATTCCAATGGATTGGACATTTCTAGGAATTACCTTAGGAATTTCAGTGATTATTTGGGGGCTAGACTATATAATTCCTGCTTGGGGAACCAAAAAATTTGGCGGAAGTAAGTATGGAATTTGGGGAACCGTAATAGGATTAATCATTGGATTGTTATTTCTTGGACCATTAGGCATTATTCTTGGACCATTTCTAGGAGCATTTATAGGTGAATTGATTCATGATAGTACAGATAGTAAACGAGCTGCTAAAGCGGCTTTTGGTTCATTTGTAGGGTTTATGTTTTCTACAGGATTGAAGTTCTTGGTGAGTATTATCTTTTTAGGATTGTATTTTTCTAAATTTTGGGATTACAAGCATCTTTTCTTTTAATATTGGTGTCATTTCGAAATGAGCATAGCGATTGAGAAATCGCATCATATTACTCAAAAGTAGTTAAAATAAAAATATATAATTCTCAGGATGCAATTTCTTCTAATGTCGAAATGACTTTAGTGAAAAATAACTTGTTAAATAAGTAAAATAGTATTTTAGATTGACATATAGAAAGAGGAAAGGGAAGTACCGCATCATATTGCTCAAAACAACTCAAATGACAGTCTATGATTCTCAGGATGGGATTTCTCGGCTTCGCTCGAAATGACATATATTGCTAAAAATTACTAAAAAAATGCTCCATAATTATTTTTTATATATAGTAACTAATAAATATAGAACTACATTATATATTGGTATCACTAATAATATCCAAAAAAGAATTTCGCAACACTATTTCGATAGTCAAAATGAAAAGAAATCTTTTGCGGGAAAACACAACTGCTATTATCTCGTATATTATGAGTCATTTGAAAACATCAATAATGCAATAACAAGAGAAAAGCAACTTAAAAAATGGAGAAGAGAAAAAAAGAATACTTTAATTTCTGAATTTAACCCAAAATGGAAATCATTAAACAATGAAGTTTTCTAAAGAAACTAAGTTCTCAATTCGAAATGATCGCAGCGATTGAGAAATCGCCTCATTTTGCTCAAATCCAACTTTAAAAAATATACTTGATTCCAGGATGAAATTTCTCGACTTCGCTCGAAATGACAAACTATGAATAAACAGAGTTGTCATTTCGAAATGAGCATAGCGATTGAGAAATCGCATCATATTACTCAAATCAACTCTAGTAGCAGTCTATGATTCTCTGGATAGGACTTCTCGGCTTCGCTAGAAATCACAAAATATTAAAAATTTTAGTTTCAAATAGAAATGTCATAAAGCAAAAAAAGCGTCCCGAATCTCGGGAAGCTTTCCATTGGTTTTAAAAACCACTTGACATATTTCTATGCCAAAACAACACAACTAATCTGTAATTAAATTACAGATTACAAATATATAGGTTTTTAAACTACTTATAACTTCTTAAATTATATTATTTCCAAAATCAATTCTAATAATTCTGTAATTGATTGTATCTTTGCATACTAGAATTATTAATTCATCAATCATAAATTACCTAGAATGCAATTATCAGAACAAGAAATTGTAAGACGTGAAAAACTTACAAAGTTACGAGAATTGGGAATCAACCCTTATCCTGCGGACCTTTACCCTGTCAACCATCTTTCAAAACAGATTAAAGAAGATTTTACTGAAGATAAACAGGTAATTATTGCAGGAAGACTGATGTCTCGTAGAATTCAAGGAAAAGCTTCTTTTGCTGAATTACAAGATAGTGAGGGGAAAATACAAGTCTATTTTAATCGAGATGAAATATGTACAGGAGAAGACAAGACATTGTATAATGATGTATATAAGAAATTACTAGATATTGGTGATTTTATAGGAATTGAAGGAACATTATTCACGACTAAAGTAGGTGAAAAAACTGTATTAGTAAATAATTTCACTTTATTGAGTAAAGCCTTAAAACCACTACCATTACCCAAGGTAGATGCCGAAGGAAATGTATACGATGGCTTTACGGATCCAGAAATGCGTTACAGACAACGATATGCAGATTTAGTAGTAAATCCACATGTAAAAGAAGTCTTTGTAAAAAGAAATAAATTGTTCACTGCAATGCGTAACTTCTTTAACGATGCTGGATATATGGAAGTTGAAACACCTGTTTTACAACCTATTCCTGGAGGTGCAGCAGCAAGACCATTTATTACACATCACAATTCTTTAGACATTCCATTATATATGCGTATTGCCAATGAATTGTATTTAAAAAGATTGATTGTTGGTGGATTTGAAGGTGTGTATGAGTTTTCAAAAAACTTCAGAAATGAAGGAATGGATAGAACGCACAATCCTGAATTTACAGCCATGGAAATCTATGTTTCTTACAAAGACTACAATTGGATGATGGAGTTTACTGAAAAATTGTTAGAGCATTGTGCAATCGCAGTAAACGGAAGTTCAAAAGCAACCTTTAACGAACAAGAAATTGACTTTAAGGCGCCATACAAACGTATTACAATGGCAGATTCTATCAAAGAATTTACTGGTTATGATATTTATGGGAAATCTGAAGATGAACTAAGAGCAGCAGCAAAAGAAATGGGAATTGCTGTTGATGAAACGATGGGTAAAGGAAAATTGATTGACGAAATGTTTGGTGAAAAATGTGAGGGAAATTACATTCAACCTACTTTTATTACTGATTACCCAAAGGAAATGAGTCCTCTTTGTAAAGAGCACAGAGACAATCCTGAATTAACAGAGCGTTTTGAATTAATGGTTTGTGGTAAAGAAATTGCAAATGCCTATTCAGAATTAAATGATCCTATTGATCAACGCGAACGTTTCGAACATCAGTTAAAATTGGCTCAAAAAGGTGATGACGAAGCAACGGAATTTATAGATGAAGATTTTTTACGTGCATTAGAATATGGAATGCCTCCTACTTCAGGGTTAGGAATTGGTATGGATCGATTGATTATGTTTTTGACCGACAACCTTTCTATTCAAGAAGTATTATTATTCCCTCAAATGAAACCTGAACGTAAAACTATTGAAATGACGGATGATGAAAAAATTGTTTTCAATATCTTAAAATCCAATTCTCCTATTGATTTAAACGAATTGAAATCACAAAGTGAATTATCTAATAAAAAATGGGATAAAACAATTAAGGGACTAACTAAGAATAAATTAGCAAAAGTTGAGAAGACTGATGAAGGTTTGTTTGTTGAAGTGATTTAAATCTCCTTCGAAAGAATAAATTATTCAAAATATACTAGCTTCAAAATAGTATCATTTGTTGATTTAAAATTAGTATTGTATTTAATGAAAAATCATTAATTATTAATCAATATTTTAATTTAAAGTATTTAAGCTAATATATTTCTTATATTAGCAACATAAAAATTGTTATTTAAAAGCCAAAATTAATTTTGAAGCTTGAAAAATAATGATTTTTTTTTGTTTCTATACACGAAATCAACCCCAAGATGAAGCAAATTAGTAACTCCAAAAAAACCTTTATAATATTATTTTTTACATTTTTCTTATTAAATAGTTATTCTCAAAAAAAGATACACATTAAATATTTAGACGATGAAACAATAGATCAAGTCGAAACAGACTATGATAATGATGGTGATATGGATATAATCATTGCTGGAGTATATGTGAAAAAAAATCAAGGAAGAGTTTATTTAATTAAAAATAATGGTGAGAATTATGATAAGCCAGAATATGTTTTTTCTTTCCCAAGTATTGGTAGAAAGCAAAAAATAGAACTTTATAAAGAGGGTAGTATTACAAAAATCATTATGACTGGAACTTCACCAAGTGGTCAGCAAGATAAATTTGTAGCCACATTAAATAAAAAAGGTTTTGATGGAATACTAATCCCTCCTGTATCTTCAAGTTATTTAGACTAAAAAATTTATTTAATAAGAAACTTTTTATAACCGCATAAAAAATTTAACAAAAACAGAATTACAATTATGTAATTCTGTTTTTGTTATAGTAGTACTTTCTACCAATGTTAATAACTAATCCCTTTTTGGATTCTAAAAACAATCAGAATACTATTAATAATATTAGTTTTGACTTTCATTAATCTTTCTTAGAAATCTAACGTGGACAACAATTTCAAGTTTATTGATCTTTTCTGTGGAATCGGTGGATTTCATCAAGCACTCAGTGATCTTGGTGGTCAATGTGTATTCGCTTCAGATATAGATGAAAACTGCAGAAATACCTATGAAGAAAATTATGGATTAAAACCTGCAGGAGATATTACACAAGTAGATGAAAAAAACATCCCGACACATGATGTATTATGTGGAGGATTTCCTTGTCAATCTTTTTCTAAAGCAGGAAACAGAATGGGAATTTCTGATCCACGAGGAACTTTGTTTTTCGATATTGTAAGAATTGCTAAACACCATAAGCCAAAATATCTACTTCTTGAAAATGTGAGAAATTTATCTACACATGATAATGGAAGAACATGGAAAACTATTCATGAAAACATTACAACATTAGGATATAATGTAAGTGAAAACCCAATTGTTTTCAGTCCTCACAATATTGGTATTCCACAATATCGACAACGAGTTTTTATTTTGTGTAAACGAAAAGATTTAGGACACATCCCTATATTCAATTTTGAAGTAGATAAAAATAATAATAACTGTTCTATTGAACATATTCTACAAGATGATGCTGAAATTGAAAATATTGATACCTATAAAATTGGGCAAGAAAAATTTGATATTATAAATTTATGGGGGGAATTTATTAGGAATTTGAATGGAAAACTTCCAGGGTTTCCTGTATGGACTGAAAGTTTAAAAGAACTTGACCTAGAAGAAGATTTAGATACATTGCCTAAATGGAAAAGCAACTTTATCATTAAAAACAATCAACTCTATCTTGACAATAAAAAATTTATTGATTCTTGGCTCAAAAAAGCACGTTCATTTGAAAATTTTAGAGGGTCAAAAGCAAAATTTGAATGGCAAGCAGGACAAGCCGAAAATCCGAATATATGGGAAACAATAATGCATTTCAGACCTTCAGGACTTCGTGTGAAGCGTCCTACTTATTTTCCGGCATTGGTTGCGATCACACACACTTCGATCATCGGTGAAAGACAACGCTACTTGACACCAAGAGAAGGTGCTCGATTACAGAGTTTTCCTGACAGCCTTATTTTAAATAAAAAAGACAGTATTGCTTATAAACAACTTGGGAATTCGGTCAATGTAGAAGTTGTAAAACTATTTGCAAAATTTCTATTATTCAATAAAGAATTCAACCACAAAGACTACAATTTAAAGTCCATTAAGAAAGAAGCGAAATCTATTTGATTTTTTTAAAAGGACCAAGAGTATAACTGAGTTTATCCATATAAACATATGCATAGGTTGACAATTCTTTATCATTTAATATAGCTTCGATTGCCTTTTTATCATTCGTTGATTCTGTAAAATAACTTCCTTTATAAAGATTCATTTTAATATCCAATTGCAAAGTAGATAACCCTAATGCTTCTGCAATTTTATTGATAAAATCAATAATAAAGTTTGAAGAAAGACCATCGATATTTAAATTATTAGAAAAATTACCGTCTTTAGAATGACAATGAAAAGTGTTTTTAAATATATGCGCCAATTGATCATAGGACTTTTGAGCATGCGATTCTTCAAGTTCATAACAATACTTTGCCAACACTTCAGTCTGCCTTCCTCCTAGTGCTTTTAACCATTCCCACCAATCGAATGCATTTTCTTTATAATCCTTTACTGTACTTAATGCAGCATTATCTGCTCTTAGTAGTAAGTCATATGTAGAAACATTAAAGAATGTTTTGTTGTTAAATTCAATTTTATAACCTATTCCTTCAAGACAAGCTATCAAATAATGGATCGTTCCAAATGGATATTTCCATTTATAAGACCTATTATCGGCAGAATCATTTGATATATAACGATACCTTTCATGGTTAGGGTTTTGCTTATTTATGTTTTCTGATAATTCCTTCGCATGTTTCAAACTTTCAGCAACTATATGTTGATCTATACATTTAAATTCAGGTTTTGCCAAATAGATATCTACAAAAACAATATCTTTAAATTCTTCTTCTAAATTATGATTAATCCATATACTCTCTTTACTATCACAAAAACCAACTACTTTCCAGTTTAAGACATTCTGCAATATTATTCCGCATAAAACTCCATCAATATCAGTATTGATAATGCATTTTTGATTGGGCTGAAGAAGAACTTTGGATTGCTCAATAGTTCTTTGTATTGAAGCTTCTTTACTCATAGCATTTTAGTATAAAACAATTTTAAAACTAAAAGTACGCTATTTATTTAAGAAGATTGTTAGAATAGGATTGCTTCCTCTTACTTACCTTTTACAGTATCGGTTTTTTTATCGTAGCCATAAGGACAATGTAAGCAACCACTTTTACAACAATAACCCCTTTTAATATGGTATTTTTCAGTAAATACACGGTACCCTTGCTCATTGTAATAGAAGTCATCAGGATCAAGTTCAGGAATATTGTTATAATTCATGAGGTAAAAATAAAAAACGCCCCAATAAATTGGAGCGTTTCAATCATATTTCTTTTTTAATCTACAAATGGAGGATATTTCTCCAAAATCTCTGTGACAAATTCCTTAATACGCTTTTCTTTTTTCGCAACACTTTTTAAAGATAATGCACCACTTCCGATTCCTTGCCATACTAATTCTTTCTTTTCATTATCAATCATATCAATAAACAATGTACCTTGATTGTATTGAGAAATTGTAGTGTTAAAATTCGGACCATAATACCATGGTCTCCAGAAAAAATTGTTATCATTATAAACATTTATCTTCTTGTTCGTTTTCGCAAAAATATTAACAATGACATCTGGTTTTTCAGACTTTGTCATTCCTTTAGCAGTTAATTCAGTTTCAATTGCTCTCAATATTCTTTTCTTATCTAAATCAGAAATTTCAACTTTATCTATTCCTTTTTTATAAAAAGCGAAAGTTTTATAATCTTTAAAATCTGTTTTTGAATCATAATCAGTAGTAACTTTAACAGTAGAACAAGAAGCTAAAAAAAACACTACAGCTAAAAGGATTAATTTTGTAAATTTCATATCTCTATTTTTTAAAAATTGAAGTCTTATTAATACATAATTCAACAATAATCATACCAAAAAGCATAATTTAAAACCTTTAAAAGGTTATAAAAAAATAATATTTCCCTGTATTCAACTTTGGTTTTATATTTGATATATACAAGCTATGATTATAATCTTCAAACATATCATTCCCAAAAAATACATAGGACTCACCATATTTCCATTTATTTTTTTAAAAAATAAAGAGTTAAAACAGAATATTGTTTTAATAAATCATGAAAAAATTCATTTAAAACAACAACTAGAACTACTTTGGATATTGTTTTTTATTTGGTATGGAATAGAATTTTTTATCAAATATTTTATATATAAAAATTGGCATTTAGCCTATTTAAATATTTCTTTTGAAAAAGAAGCCTATCAAAACGAACACAATACTACTTATCTTGAGAATAGAAAACACTATTCCTTTTTAAAGTATCTTTAATAAAACAGGTTATTCTTTAATTAAAATATGGTATTAGTTAAATTTAATGCATTTAACTAATTAAACCTCAAAATTCCGTAAATTGCACTTCTAAAATTGAGTACAAGAAATGGAACAAATTCAGCCTTACAAACCTAAACATAAAGTACGAATTGTAACTGCAGCCTCATTATTTGACGGTCATGATGCTGCCATTAATATCATGCGAAGAATCATTCAATCAACAGGTGTTGAAGTAATACATTTGGGTCATGACAGAAGTGTTGAAGAAGTTGTAAATACAGCGATTCAAGAAGATGTGAATGCAATAGCGATGACTTCTTATCAAGGAGGACATAACGAGTACTTTAAGTACATGTATGATTTACTGAAAGAAAAAGGCGCTGAACACATTAAGATTTTTGGTGGCGGAGGCGGTGTAATTCTTCCAGAAGAAATTAAAGATTTAATGGATTATGGAATTACACGTATTTATTCTCCTGATGACGGTAGAGAATTAGGTCTTCAAGGAATGATAAATGATTTGGTGAAACAATCAGATTTTGCTATTGGCGATAATCTTAATATAAAAGTTGAAACACTTGCTGATAAAAATCCAAAATCTATTGCAAGAGTTATTTCATCTGCTGAGAATTTTCCTGAAATTGCAAAAGAGACTTTAAACACAATTCATGAAAAAAATAAAACTTCTAAAACTCCTGTTTTAGGAATTACTGGAACTGGTGGAGCAGGAAAATCCTCATTGGTTGATGAATTAGTTAGACGGTTCTTAATTGACTTTCCAGAAAAAACGGTTGGTTTAGTTTCTGTAGATCCATCAAAAAGAAAAACTGGCGGAGCATTACTTGGAGATAGAATTCGTATGAATGCTATTAATTCTCCAAGAGTATATATGCGAAGTTTGGCAACTCGTCAATCTAATTTAGCCCTTTCTAAATATGTGAATGAAGCCGTTGAAGTTTTAAAGGCTGCAGAATACGATTTGATTATTTTAGAGACTTCAGGAATTGGACAATCTGATACTGAAATCATTGAACATTCTGATGTTTCTTTATACGTTATGACTCCAGAATTTGGTGCTGCAACTCAGTTAGAAAAAATTGACATGCTTGATTTCGCTGATTTAGTTGCTATCAATAAATTTGACAAAAGAGGTTCTTTAGATGCATTGCGCGATGTAAAAAAACAATACATGCGTAATAATAATTTATGGGATGTACATCAAGATGATTTACCAGTTTTTGGGACTATCGCTTCTCAATTCAACGATCCTGGAATGAATACGTTGTATAAAGCGATTATGGATAAATTGGTAGAAAAAACAAATGCTGGTTTAAAATCTACTTTCGAAATTTCAGAAGAAATGAGTGAGAAGATATTTGTAATTCCTCCTTCTAGAGTTCGATATTTATCAGAAATAGCTGAGAATAATCGCGCATATGACAAGAATGGAAATGCGCAAGTTGAAGTTGCTCAAAAATTGTATGGAATCTTTAAGACTATATGCTCTGTCTCAAATGTCACATCGAGCGCAGTCGAGATGTCTCTTATTGACAAACATGGACTAAATAGCGATGAGATTCTTCGACAAACTCAAAATGATAATCAAGATTTTATTAAATTATTAATTGTAGAATTTGACAGAGTAAAACTGAATTTAGATCCTTATAACTGGGAAGTTATTATTGGTTGGGATGAAAAAGTAAATCGTTATAAAAACCCTATTTATTCATTCAAAGTAAGAGATAAAGAAATAAAAATAGAAACGCATACCGAATCACTATCACATTCTCAAATACCTAAAGTAGCCTTACCAAAGTACAAGGCTTGGGGAGATATTTTAAAATGGTGCTTGCAAGAGAATGTTCCTGGAGAATTTCCTTTTACTTCAGGATTGTATCCTTTTAAAAGAACAGGAGAAGATCCAGCGAGGATGTTTGCAGGAGAAGGTGGTCCAGAAAGAACAAATCGTCGTTTTCACTACGTGAGTATGGGATTACCAGCAAAACGTTTATCAACAGCATTTGACAGTGTAACATTATATGGAAATGATCCAGATCATCGTCCAGATATTTATGGTAAAATAGGAAATGCAGGAGTTTCTATCTGCTGTTTAGACGATGCTAAAAAGTTGTATTCTGGTTTTGATTTGGCAAATGTAATGACATCTGTAAGTATGACGATTAATGGTCCTGCTCCTATGTTATTAGGTTTCTTCATGAATGCTGCCATTGATCAACAATGTGAAATTTATATCAAAGAAAATGGTTTAGAAAAAGACGTCGAAGCAAAAATTGAGAAAATTTATAATGGCAAAACTCGTCCTTCTTACAACGGGAATCTTCCTGAAGGAAATGATGGATTAGGATTGATGTTACTTGGAGTTACTGGAGATCAAGTTCTACCAAATGATGTGTACCAAGATATAAAAATCAAAACGATTGCTCAAGTTCGTGGAACTGTACAAGCCGATATTTTAAAAGAAGATCAAGCACAAAATACCTGTATTTTCTCTACTGAATTTGCCTTACGATTGATGGGTGATGTTCAAGAATACTTCATTGAGAATAATGTTCGTAATTTTTATTCGGTTTCTATTTCAGGATATCATATTGCTGAGGCAGGAGCCAATCCAATTTCGCAATTGGCATTTACATTATCAAACGGATTTACTTATGTTGAATATTACCTTTCAAGAGGAATGGATATCAATAAATTTGGTCCAAACTTATCTTTCTTTTTCTCAAACGGAATTGATCCAGAATACGCAGTAATTGGTAGAGTCGCACGTAAGATTTGGTCAAAAGCAATGAAGCATAAATATGGTGCGAATTCAAGAGCACAAATGTTGAAATATCATATCCAAACTTCTGGTCGTAGTTTACACGCTCAAGAAATTGATTTCAATGACATTAGAACCACACTCCAAGCATTATATGCAATTTATGACAACTGTAATTCATTACATACCAATGCTTATGACGAAGCGATCACAACACCTACAGAAGAATCAGTAAGAAGAGCAATGGCAATTCAATTGATAATCAATAAAGAATTAGGATTGAATAAAAACGAAAACCCAATTCAAGGTTCCTTTATTATTGAAGAGTTAACTGACTTGGTTGAAGAAGCAGTTTTATTAGAATTTGATAGAATTACAGAAAGAGGAGGCGTTCTTGGCGCAATGGAAACCATGTACCAACGTTCAAAAATTCAGGAAGAAAGTTTGTATTACGAAACCTTAAAACACAATGGTGATTTTCCAATCATTGGTGTAAATACATTCTTGAGTAGCAAAGGTTCTCCAACTGTAATTCCTGCAGAAGTGATTCGTGCAACTGAAGAAGAAAAGCAGTTCCAGATTTCTACGCTAGAGAATCTTCATAATTCAAATGACACTGATGCAATACTAAAAGAATTACAGCACAAAGCAATCAATAATGAGAATATCTTTGATGCTTTAATGGATGTTTGTAAAATATGTTCTTTAGGTCAGATTACCAATGCATTATTTGAAGTTGGCGGACAGTATAGAAGAAATATGTAGCGTTAAATGCATCTTTTTTGTAATTTGTAAGTCTATTAATTGAACTTTAAAACTAATAGTATGAAAAATACAGAATGTACTTGTAATTGTGATGGTTGCAAAAGTGGAAATTGTAAAAATTGCACGTGTGAGAATTGCTCATGCTCAAGCTGTAATTGTTAAATAAATTGTCAGTTCGAGCGCAGTCTAAATGTCTTTTGGTTCTCGACTGCGCTCGACCTGACATAATTGTTCTCAAAAAATGACTACAAATCAAGTTTGGAAAAAATATTCTGAAGATCTAAGACGATTTATTATTAGTAAAGTAAAAAATGATTTTATTGCTGATGATATTTTACAGGATACTTTTATAAAAATCCATACTAAACTTCATACTCTAAAAGATATTACAAAATTAAAATCTTGGATATTCACTATTGCACGAAATTCTATTTTAGATTATTTTAAATCGACTAATAAAACCTTTGAGATAGCCAATTTTGAATCTGAAGTTGAAATCGCAGAAAACATTCATACCGAAAAAGATTGTTTACGTGGAATTTTACAAAACTTACCTAAAAAATACCGTGACCCTTTATTCTTATCAGATATTAAAGGAATGAAACAAGTTGATGTTGCCGTTCAATTAAAACAAACACTACCAACTACAAAATCTCAAATACAACGCGCAAGAAAATTAATTGCTCAAGGATTTATGGATTGCTGTGGATTTATTATGAATGAAAAAGGAAATCTTATAGGTGAAATACAAGAAAAAGATGATTGTAAAATTTGTGGCTAATTTATTATGAGTATTATACAAAAAGACATTGTAATTATTGGAGCAGGATTGTCTGGAATTGGAGCGGCATGCCATTTGAAAAGAAAGAATAAAAATAAAAATTTTATTCTTCTAGAAGCAAGAGAAGCACTTGGAGGTACTTGGGATTATTTTAAATATCCAGGAATACGCTCTGATTCTGATATGTACACTTTTGGGTATTCTTTTAAAAGTTGGGATGCAACAAAATCTTTTGCAGATGCGCCTTCAATTTTAAAATATGTAAATGAAGCTGCTGAAGAATATAAAGTTAAAGAACATATCGTTTATAATACAAAAGCGATTTCTTATAATTTTAATTCTGAAACAAAACTTTGGGAAATAACAGCCTTTAACAAAAAAGAAAATATTGAATTAAAATACCATGCTCAATATATTTTTAATTGTAGTGGTTATTATAATTACGACAATGGTTACACTCCAGAATTTAAAGGATTATCAGAATTTAAAGGAACTTTTTTTCATCCACAAAAATGGCCAAAAGATTTAGATTATAAAGATAAAAAAGTGGTAGTTATT
>CAJQNZ010000048.1 GCA_905479835.1 uncultured Flavobacteriaceae bacterium | reverse complement strand
ATTTATTGATTATAATTCATCATCTCTAATTGGAGTTCCAGTAAGTTTACTTCACTTTCCTAATAATGCTGATACCCACATAAAAACAGCTGCTATAAAAGGTTACGACTTCTTTTCTATAAAGGTAGTTTCTATGTTTCCTGAAAATGCAAAGCAAAATTTATCTCCTTATAGTGGTGCTATTTTTCTTTTTAATGGTAAAACAGGTATTCCCGCTGCAATTTTAAATGATAAAGGTATTATAACAGATTTAAGAACTGCGGCTGCAGGAGCTGTTATTACGGATTTTGCAGCTTCAAAATCTTCAACATCAGTTGCTGTCATTGGAACTGGCATTCAAGCCTATCATCAAGTATTTGCTTTAAGCAAACTAAGACAAATCAATAAACTTGCTATTTACGGTCGAAGCAAAGAAAAAGCTTTTTCATTAAAAGAAAAACTGATGCTGTCTTATCCCGATTTGAAAGTAGATTTAGTCGATACTGTAGAAAAAGGCGTAAAAGAATCTGAAATAATTATTACTACAACATCAAGTAAAACAACACTTATAGAAGGTAAATGGCTACAAAAAAGACAACATCTAACAGCGGTTGGTTCTGATGATGTTTTTAAAAATGAAATCGATGGTGATTGTTTTAATTACGCTGACAATATTTTTATTGATAGCCTTGAACTAAATAAAAAATATGGAGAATTTTCTCATGCAATAAAATCTTCACCAAATCTAATTGATAAAACTGTCGAGTTTGGTGCTGCTTTTCAGAATACAATATTCGCAAATTCTAAGAATAAAATTACAGTTGCAAAACTTGTTGGTGTAGGTATTCAAGATTTGGCAGCTTCGACCGTTGTAATGAATAAATTAAAAAACTCTAATTAATTTATAAAATGTAAACTTAAGACGTGTATAATTCATTGCTAGTACTCGCCTACTTACGAAAATCCTCTTGGATTTTCTATTCGGTTTTTTAGTTTCTTAAACACGATAAATAAAATTACACAATACGCATTAGAACTGTCTTTTCACCACCACAACTATCCACATTCTTTCACTATCTTTGAAAAAAGATAGGATGTCTCGAATTATCAAAATAGTTACACTATCACTCTTATTCTTAACGAGTTGTAAAAGTCAAACCAATAAAGAAATGACAGTACACAAATACACCAACGATTTAATAAACGAAACAAGTCCATATTTACTACAACATGCTCACAATCCTGTTGATTGGAAACCTTGGAATCAAGAAACATTAGACCTTGCCAAAAGAGAAAATAAACTCATTATTATTTCTGTTGGTTACTCAGCATGTCATTGGTGTCATGTGATGGAACATGAAAGTTTTGAAGACGAAGAAGTTGCCAAAGTGATGAACGCAAATTTTATCAATATAAAAGTAGATAGAGAAGAGCGTCCTGATGTTGACCAAGTATATATGAATGCAGTACAGATAATGACAGGTCGTGGAGGATGGCCATTAAACTGTATCACACTTTCTGATGGAAGACCTATTTATGGCGGCACGTATTTCCCAAAAGATAATTGGATACAACTTTTAAATCAACTTTCAGACTTATATAAAAATGATCGTAAAAAAACGGAAGAATATGCTGCCAGTTTAACGGAAGGTGTTAAAAATTCGGACCTAATTCCTTTTAATTCTGATGCCGCAATTTTCTCTAAAAGTGAAATTGAAGAAGCAATAACGGCTTGGAAAGAACGTATGGATTTTGACTTTGGAGGAAATGATTATGCTCCTAAATTTCCAATGCCCAACAATTATCACTTTTTATTGCGCTATGGTGTTCAAGCAGAAAATAAAGAGATTCTAGACTATACAAACACTACTTTAAAACAAATGGCTTTTGGTGGCATATACGATCAAATTGGTGGCGGATTCTCTCGCTATTCTGTTGATGAAAAATGGCATGTTCCACATTTTGAGAAAATGCTCTACGATAACGGTCAATTAGTAAGTTTATATGCTGATGCTTATTTGGTGTCCAAAAATGAACTCTATAAAGACATAGTTGAAGAAACTTTAGTTTTTATTGAACGAAAATTGATGCACGAGAATGGTGCATTTTATTCGGCGCTGGATGCTGATAGTTTAGACGCAGAAGGTCATCTTGAAGAAGGTGCTTTTTATGTATGGACCAAAAAAGAATTGAAAGAACTATTGAATGACGATTATACATTATTTAAAGATTATTACAATATTAATGCGTATGGATATTGGGAGAAAGAAAATTATGTGCTCATCAGAACCAAAACAGATGAAATTTTTTCAAAAAAACACAATCTTGATAGCACCGAACTAAAATCAAAAGTTAAAAATTGGAAAAAAATACTTTTAAAAGAACGCGCTAAAAAAGATCGTCCAAGACTCGATGATAAAACATTAACTTCTTGGAATGCCTTGATGCTAAAAGGATATATTGATGCATATCGCGTATTTGACAATCCTCATTATCTAGAAATTGCACTTAAAAATGCCAATTTTTTAGCCAACGAGCAATTAAGAGAAGATGGTGGATTAAATCACAATTATAAAAATGGCAAGAGCACTATTAATGGGTTTTTAGAAGATTATGCAACTTTGATTGATGCTTATATTTCGCTATATGAAGTGACACTTGACGAAAAATGGTTGCGAACTTCCAAGAGTTTAGCAGATTATTCTTTTGATCATTTTTATGATGATAAGAGCCAATTATTTTTCTTCACTTCCGATGAAGACGAGCAACTTATTGCAAGAAAAATGGAAATAAATGACAATGTAATTCCTGCATCCAACTCTATTATGGCAAGAAATTTATCTAAATTAAGTCATTATTATTCCAATGAATACTATTTAAAAACAAGCAAACAAATGCTGAATAATGTGAAGGAAAACATTTCTAAATACCCTTCAGGATATTCGAATTGGTTGCAATTGATGAGTGACTATGTTGGTGACTATTACGAAGTTGCTATTTCAGGTAAAGATGCTCACTATAAATTAAAAGAATTCAATAAACATTACATTCCTAATAAGTTGATTGCTGGAGCAGCTCAGAAAAGCACATTGCCTTTAATGGAAAGTCGTTTTAATGATGACGAAACTTTTATCTATATTTGTGTAGATGGCGCTTGTCAACTAACACAAACGGAAGTTTCAAAAGCATTGACTCAAATAAAAAAGAATTTTTAACAATTGTCATTTCGACAATAGGAGAAATCTCATCACAATGAGTACGTGATTTTCAGGATGCGATTTCTCATTTTATTCGAAATGACTAAAAAAGTGAATAACTATGACAACTTTACAGATTATCTTTATTGCAATTGTAGCATTGCTACATACCTATTTTTTAATACTAGAAATGTTTTTATGGACAACTCCTAAGGGTATCAAAGCATTTGGATTAAAAAGTAAAGAATTTGCAGAAGAAACTAAAGTTCTTGCTGCCAATCAAGGACTCTACAACGGTTTCCTTGCTGCAGGATTGATCTGGTCTATACTTACAAGTGATTTTGAAATAGCCATTTTCTTTTTATCATGCGTTGTAATTGCTGGGATTTATGGAGCCTATTCTACCAAAAAAATCAAACTCTTTTATTTCCAATCCGTTCCAGCAATTATTGGATTGGTATTGTTGCATTTTTAAAATAGAGTATGAAAAAGAACCTAATTCTTATTTTAATTCTTGGATTAATTAGTTGTACAAGAACTGAAGAAAACAACCATTTTTCGGTTGGTATTATTGCCGATTGCCAATACTGTGATTGTGATATTAAATGGGATCGTTATTATAAAAAGTCTCCTGAAAGATTAAAAGAAGCAGTGACTGAATTGAACAAGCATGAACTTGATTACACGATTCATTTAGGCGATTTTATTGACCAGCGATTTTCTAGTTTTGACAGTTTGGTTCCTACTTGGAACAAATTAAAATCACCGTCTTATCATGTTCTTGGAAATCATGATTTTGAAGTTGTTGACAGTCTGAAATCAAAGATTTTTGACAAACTCAATCTTAAAAAACGCTATTATTCTATTGACCAAAATGATTGGAAATTTATCGTACTTGATGGAACGGATTTAAGTTTTTATGGCTCTTTAGATTCATTAAAATTGAAGGAAGCAAAAACAACATTTGACAAAATAGAAAAAGATTCATTGCCTTATGCGAAAGTATATAATGGAGGTCTCAGTAATGAGCAGATGAATTGGGTAGAGCAAGAACTTATTACTGCACAAAACAAGCATCAGAATGTAGGATTTTATTGCCACTTCCCATTACTTCCTTATGATAATGGAAATCTATGGAATACCGTGGAATTGCAAAAATTAATTGAAAGGTATAAAAATGTAAAAGTTTTTATGAATGGACATAAGCATCTTGGCGCGTATGCTCAGAAAAATGGAATTCACTATGTAACTTTTAAAGGTATGGTAAATACTGCTGATTCTACTTCGTATGCTATTGCTGATTTTTTTAAAGACAGCATAAAAATTAAAGGATATGGAAGAGAAAAAGACAAAACACTTCTACTTCCTCAATAATTCCTACTTCAATGTGTAAGGAATGCTTAAAAAAAAAGACTTTTATAACTCAACTTATAAACAAACTGTAATGAAAAAATTATTTTTTACTCTTGCGATAATACTTTTAACTTTTCAAAATTCATTTGGTCAACAACCTGAAAGCGCTGAAGATATTTCACCTTTATTAATCAGTGAAAAAATTCCAAATATAGAAGTAACCTCTCTGAATGGTACCGCTATTTCGATCTCTGATATTGTAGAAAAAAAACGTTCAATTTTGGTTTTTTATCGTGGCGGATGGTGTCCATACTGTACTACACATTTATCCGCAATAGGTGAAGTAAAAGAGGAAATTTTAAGTTTAGGCTATGATATTATTGCGATAAGTCCTGATTCTCCCGAAGAATTAAAAAAATCGGTTGAAAAAAATGAGTTGTCCTATGAATTATACTCTGATAGTGATGGTAAGTTGATTACTGAAATGGGAATTGCATTTAAAGCGCCCGAGAAATATTCAAATATGTTATTGAAATATTCTGATGATAAAAATGCTAGATTACTTCCAGTTCCTTCTTTATTTGTCATAGATACAGACGGAACTATTCTGTTCGAATACATCAGCCCAAACTATAAAAATAGAATTAGTGACAATCTATTATTAGCCGTTTTAGAAGACTTGAATAAAGAATAATTTAGAGAATATCTTAACTCATTCTTTGCATTTATAAATACTGTCAATTCGAGTGAATTTTAATATTGGAAAGAGTAAAATTTGTATCAAAAAAAAATAGTTTCATAATTAGTTCTTGATACAATTTTTTTGACAAAAAAATTACTCGAACTGATTTTCTGATGATTATTTTAACAAAGATACACCACTACTATATTCTACTTTGGTAGGTGTACAACTCGTAATATCTGCCTTTTTTGGCTATCAGTTCATCGTGTTTTCCACGCTCAACGATATTCCCTTCTTCAATAACTAAAATTTGATCGGCTTGTTGAATTGTACTCAATCTGTGTGCAATGACGAATGTCGTACGATCTTGCATCAACTTTCCTAGACTTTTCTGAATATAAGATTCACTTTGCGTATCAAGATTGGAAGTAGCTTCGTCTAAAATAATAATTCTAGGATTGGCCAACAAGGCTCGTGCAATCGAAATACGTTGGCGCTGACCTCCAGATAACTTCACACCTCTTTCACCAATTACTGTTTCCAAACCTTCATCAAATCGGTCGGTAAATTCATCAACATAAGCTCCTTTAACTGCCTCTAAAAGTTCTTGTTCCGTTGCGTTGGGTCTTGGAAATAATATATTTTCACGAATGGTACCTTCATATAAAAAGTCATCTTGCAAGACGACACCAAGATGTGT
The DNA here is from genome assembly GCA_905479835.1 of uncultured Flavobacteriaceae bacterium. GTDB lineage: Bacteria > Bacteroidota > Bacteroidia > Flavobacteriales > Flavobacteriaceae > Urechidicola. Next base: position 16,798 of record CAJQNZ010000048.1, on the reverse strand, counting down.
TCTAAAACTACTTAAATTCACTTCTGCAAGATCAATTCCATCCAATGATACTTTACCTTTACTCGGATTTAAGAAGGTTGCTGCAAGTCCAGCAATTGTAGATTTTCCAGAACCAGAAGAACCGACTAATGCTGTGACACTTCCTGAAGGAGCTTGAAACGAAATAGTATGTAATACTTCTTTACTTTCTTCATATGAAAAGGATACATTATCAAATACAATATCTCCTTTTATGTTATCTAATTGAATTGTTCTTGTTTCTGGATTGTCTTCTTCCTCCATATTCATCAATTCCTGCGTACGATCCAGTCCAGCCATGGCTTCGGTCAATTGACTTCCTATATTACTCATCTGTACAATAGGCGCAACCATAAAACCAAGTAGTAAGGTAAATTGAACAAATTCTCCTAATGTCATTGAATGATTCATCATGTAATAACCTCCTATTCCCATGATTCCTGCAGATGCTAAACCGATTAAAAAAGTAGAAGAACTTGTGATTATTGCGGTTGCAGTCAAACTCTTTTTTACATTTAAAAATAACTGCTCAACTCCTCTTTCAAATGTTTTATTTTCTTGCTCTTCAGCATTAAATCCTTTGATTACTCGAACACCATTTAATGTTTCTGTCAATCTTCCTGTAACTTCAGCGTTTATTTTTCCCCTTGCTTTAAAAATAGGACGAATCACTCCAAATGCCTTCAACATAACTACTGCAAATACAAGTACAGGAACCAATACAACTACTGTCATCGTCGCATTGATTTTTAACAACCATATAAATGAAATAACCGCAGTAATTGAACCTCCTATTAATTGCACCAAACCTGTACCAACCAAATTTCGAACACCCTCAACGTCTGTCATTACTCTAGAAACCAATGCTCCAGATTTATTATTATCAAAAAAGTTGATTGGTAATTTCAATAATTTTCGTTGAACTCTTGCTCTTAATAATGAAATTAAGTGCTGTGCTTCAACGCTTAACAACCTCGTAAGAGAGAATGAAGTAATAGCCTGAATCAATAATGCAGCAACTACAATTAATAAAAGTGTATACAATCCACTCATATTTTCATTAGGCACAACCTCATCAATTAATTTTTTAGTTTGAAGAGGTATCACTAAACCTGCCAAACTCTTAAAAATAATCAATATCAATCCTATTGAAACGATTTTTCTTCTTGGCCAAATAAACTCTTTAAATGCCCATTTAAATGAAACTTTTTCTCTACTCATATTTGTTGTATTGGCGATAATCAAGCCAAAGGTTATTAATTGACAATAAGGCGGAAAACCCTATTTCTTTTTAGTTGCTGTTGCCACAAAGTCTTTCAGGTAAAAAGGTTCGAAATATGCAACGTCTTCAAAATCTTTCTCTTGAAACTTAGCATAAGCCAATTGGACCATCTCGCTTGCCGTAGGCAATTTCTCATCTATAAAAATGGCGTTTTTATGACTAATTAATGTCTTTGTTTTCGCAACACCATCTCCTATAAAATAAACAGATTTTTCATTTAAAAACTCATTAAATGAATTCTCGTCTAGTATTTCCGCTCTGATTTCCCTGACCTGAATATTATTTTCATCATACACTGCGCTATAGACTTCCATTCTTCGTGCATCAAGCATAGAAACGATATATGCATCTTTAGCCTGAACTTGCAACGAAAGTGATTGTAATGTACTGATGGAAATTAATGGTATGTCTAGTGAAAAGCACAAGCCTTTAGCAGCAGAAACTCCAATTCTAAGTCCTGTATATGATCCTGGACCTTTACTGACAGCAATTGCTTTTAACTCATTTATTTCTTTATCAGCCTCTTTTAAAACTTCAACTATAAATGAATGCAGATTTTCATTGTGAGAATATTTTCCATCATTCATCTGTTTCAATGCAATCACATTTCCGTTTTCTGAAAGTGAAACAGAGCAGTTTTTGGTTGTGGTTTCTATGTTTAAAATTAATGACAATTGGCATATTGTTTAAGTGGTAAAGATACCATTTTTGATAAAAAAGAAACACCCAATATTTTAAAATATTGGATGTTTCTTTATTTTTAATTTGATAAAATTATCTTACAGTTCCGATTGGTTTTCCTAAATAGAAATCCAACACCTTTGTTTTAAATACAAAATCATATTTAGCATTGGTCAATGATGCTTCAGCATTTAATAAGTTCAATCTTCCTTGTTCTAAATCAAATGCATTCATTGCACCAATATTATATCTTTCTTGTGAATTTGCAAAAGACAATTTTTGTGCTTCTAATGAAACCTTAGCAGCCTCATACGTTCTGAATGATCCCTTTGCTTCTGTAAAAGCTCTTTGAATATTGGACTCTAAAGTTAATTTGGATTGTTCTAAATCCAACTTTGAATTTTCTTCTTGAATTCTAGATCTGGCAACTGCTGTTCTATTTTGATATCTTGTAAAGATAGGAATACTTGCATTTACTGAAAAATTATGTCCTTTATTATCATTCAATTGATTGAAAAATGAAGAATCACTTGTAAGGTTTGAAAAGAAAATATTCGTACCAAAACCATAACCAGCAGAAACAATTGGCATGAATCCACTTTTTGAAATTTCAGTATTCAATACTGCATTTTCAATATTTTTTTCAGCAATCTTGATCTCATTTCTATTTTTATAAGCATAATCAAGAATAGGAGTTACATTATCATATAACAATGCTTCGGAAGGTTGGTTAACATCTATTGCTTCTATGTCAAATCCAATATAAGGGACTTGTAACAACTGTGATAATGTCAATCTTGCTAGATCTAAATTATTTTCTGATATCGTTATTTGTTGAAGATTATTGCTCATTGTTGCTTCAACATCATTGATATTGGCTTGAGGTTGAACTCCTGCATCTACCAATTCTTTTACTTGATTTAATTGCTTTTTGGTAAAATCAAATTGCTTTCTTGCGATTGCTAAATTTTCTTTATTAAATAACACATTTAAATATGCATTAACAACATTCAATGAAATGTCGTCTTTTATTCTTTCCAATTCTAGGTTGCTTCTCTCTAAGTTTAATTGAGATTGCTTGTATAAATTTTTATTTCTAAAACCATTAAAAATAGTCTGTGAAGCATTTAAATTGATACCAGTAGTTTCACTATTTCTATCGACAAATGATCCTGGAAATAATTCAACATTACCTAAACTCAATCCTTGTCTTACGTTCGCACTTACTGAAGGCAAGAAAGCGCCTTTGGCAGCCTTGATATTTTCATCTTCTATTAATAGTGAGTTACTACCTCTCTTGACAGTAATATTGTTTTCAATTGCATGATCTACACAATCTTGTAATGACCATGTTTTAGTTTGAGCAGTTACCGTTACACTTGCTATAAATACTATAACTAGTAGAATTCTTGTCCTCATAAATATTTTTTAAAGTTTTAAAAGTCGATTTTCTATTGATATGACGAGTAAAACTACAATATGTTACAAAATCTTCTTCTTATTAAAATGTTAATTTTTATTTTTGACTTTATATCGGTAGATAAAATAAAAAAGTAATCCTACTAAAATATATGGAAAGGCCATTAAATACATAATTCCATCATTCAATCCTTGAGCGACTTCCGCATCTCCATTTTCAACAACTGCTTTACACATCGCACATTGTGACATCCCATTGAGAGAATAGAAAAAAAGAAAAAAGAAAAATATTTTTTTCATACAGAATAAAATTATTGTATGTAATAAGGTGCTATCATAAAATAAACAACGACTCCAGTAATGGCAACATACAACCATAATGGAAATGTGATTTTGGCAATTTTTTTATGTTCAGTAAATTTTCCAAGTTTGGCTCTTACATAGGTTATTAGGACAAATGGTATTACGGCTATAGATAATAAAATATGACTTATCAATATGATAAAGTAAACAGTCTTTAGAATTCCTTCTCCACCATATTTTGTAGAATTAGAAGTCATATGATACAGAATGTATAGGACTAAAAAAACTATTGAAAGAATAATAGCAGTCTTGTTTAAACGTTCATGCAGTTTTCTATTTCCCTTTTTTATTGCAACCACAGCAAGAATAAGAATCAATGCCGTTATAGCATTAATAGTTGCATAAATAGGCGGTAAAAAAACTGGCAATTCCAAGTCTATTTTAATTCCAAAAAGCGCGGCAACTGCTAAGGGCAATACAATAGATAAAATGAGTATTATTCGGTCGTATTTTTTTTCTTGTGCTGTCTTATTGTTCATATTACTCCTTTAAAAGTAGTTTAATATCTTTTTTCAATTCACTTATTTGATCAGAAAAATCTCCTTCAGGAATTGCTCGGTAATACATAATAGGGTTCCCGTTTTTATCATATCTAGAACGAATGTTTCCCTCTTTATCGATCAATGCAAACAGTCCTGAATGCTCGAATCCTCCTACTTCTTCTCCAACTCCTGCATAAAGCTTAAAACCTTCCAATGCTAGTTTATAAACCTCTTCTTGTGGCTTTCCAGTCAACATATGCCAATTAGGGCTTGATACTTTATACTGCTCCGCATATTCTTTTAAAACCTCAGGAGTATCATATGATGGGTTTATAGATATAGATGCTATCCCAAAATTGGGGTTACCAAAAAATTCGTTTTGGATAGTGACCATTTTAGAATTCATAATAGGACATATTGTAGGGCAAGTTGTAAAGAAAAATTCTACAACATATACTTTATTTTTAAAAGTTTCATTGGTAACTGTGATTCCTTTTTGATTGATAAATTCAAATGGTGGGACTTTGGAAAAAGTTTCTAGAGTTGGCTTTGAGAAATAAGCAACCACTTTTGGAACTGTATAAATTCCAAATAGCAATATAACCAATGAGATTCCTATATAAGATTTGTTTTTCATTCTAATTATAATTTAATACTAGGAAAAATGCAATTCGTTTTAAAAAGAAAATATCTTGTTATGGCTATGTTCAATTGATGATGAAAATTAATACTTCTTCAATTCATAAAACTTAAACTTTACGCTTATAACGTTTTTCCTTTTCCATAGATTTTTTCAACTGATAATAAATAATACCAATATCATCTCGCATTTTATTTTTCAATTCTGCAACCGAATTCATATCATAGCCATATAACTTTCCATCTACTGTATCTTCATCGTCTTTTCTTCCTCTGAGGCGCAATTTTCTATCAACAATAAACACATAGTCGGATGAAAAATCATCATTCATTGTAAAAGGTGAATCGAAACTATTAAATACAGCAACCATATCTTCATGCGCCATAAAAACAAACTTCCATTTACTTGCGTCTGTATAAGTTCCAAGTCTTTCTTTTAGTTCTATGATTTCTTCTTCCGCTTTAAAAGGAACTATAACAACCGATTGAAAATGTTTTTTTCCATGATATCGCTTGTAAATTACTTCATTAAGATTGAATAATTTATCCTTAGAAGATTCAATATCATCGCCTAAGAAACTAACAATAGAAAAATGATCTTTAAAGGTTTCTTCTCCTTTTATGTCAACAATATTCTCTGTTAATATTGGCAAGTTTGCATAGTGATATATTCCTTTTGAAAGAAATATATAGAACAATAAAGGAACTATAAATAATAAAAAAAGGAGTGTAAATTTCTTCTTTTGCATATGTTTTAATCAAAAAAAAGGTGGAAAAATCCACCTTAATTATTTTATATATTTCTTAATAATCCCATTTAACATAAGGGCCCATCACATCATGTAGATAGCTTCCTTCTATTAATAGAATCAGTGCTAGATAACAAATTAAAAATATTGTTGTCCAAACAATAGATCTTCTAAACCACTTTTTTTCTCCATCCATGTGCATGAAAGCCCAAGTAATTCCATAAGCCTTAATCAATGTTAAAACAATGAATATCCAGTTTAATGGACTTGTCCCTCCGAAAGTTATTAAGTTTAAAAACCAATCAATACTCCAATGAATACTTGATTCTAATGAGGATAAATGTAAACTCTTAGGTTTATATATTCCTAATGCAACTTCAATAATTGTTATAATTGATAAAAATCCAAATACCCACCATATTTTACTGACGTTATTCTTTGGTTTTACCAATCCATATAATAATGTTGATGTATGTCCGTGCTCTGCCATTTTTTTATTATTTTTTTATTATACTAAGTAGAAGAATGTAAATACAAATACCCAAACTAAATCGACAAAATGCCAATATAATCCTACCTTTTCAACCATTTCATAACTCTTTCTTTTCTCATAGGTTCCTATAATTACATTAAAGAAAATTATGATATTAAAAATTATTCCTGAGAATACGTGAAATCCGTGAAATCCTGTGATAAAGAAAAAGAAATCTGCAAACAATGTTTTACCATATTCATTTACTTCTAGATTCGCTCCTTTCACTACAGCTTTCCCTTCAGCAAGATGTGCTAATGAAGCTTCTCGTGAAAGAATCTCTTTAGTTTTAGTCGCCAGATCAATTTTTTCAGTTCTTATACTAAGTTCTGGATGCTTTTTAAAACCTTCTACAACCTCATCCATTGTAAAAACTGGTAATGAACTTTCTTTAACAAACCACAATCCATTTTTACGACTGTGTTGTTCTCTTACTGTTTCATGTGAAGTAGTAAAACTTTCTAAAGTTACTTGATGTCCTGTTCCATCAACAAACTGGATTATTTTCCCATCATTCATTTGAACAGCTCCGTAAGAACCTTGAATAAATGTTTTCCATTCCCATGCTTGAGATCCTACGAAAATTGCTCCACCTATAATGGTAGCAAACATATACCAAGCCACTTTATTTTTCTTCATTTGATGTCCCGCATCAACAGCTAGTACCATTGTTACAGAAGAAAAAATCAATACAAATGTCATAAATGCAACATAGATCATAGGATATGTTCCATGAGAAAAAGGAATGTGAGTAAATACCTCATCAGCAATTGGCCAAGTTTCAATAAACTTAAATCTCATTGCTCCATAAGCAATAATGAAACCTGAAAAAGTAAGTGCATCAGACATGATAAAAAACCACATCATCATTTTTCCATAACTAGCCTCAAATGGCTTCTTTTCATTTTTATCGTCTGCCCAAGAATGGTGCTCTTTAGTAGCAACAGTTGCTTCCATAAATACTATTTATTAATTTAGTTTTTTTGACTTGTCAAATTTACAAATTTTTATCATCTAATAAAATAGAAAAATAAAAAGAGTAAAATCCATAATATATCAACAAAATGCCAGAAGATTCCACCAAGCTCTAAACCAAGTGTTTCAATAGCATTGTAACGCTTTTTAAAATGATTATAAATAACAACTATAAGCACAATTAACCCTGCAAAAACATGAATTATATGTGCAAATGAAATTACAATTAATAAGGATGCAGAAACCACGCTATCTTTACCTGCAAGATACAATCCTGATGAACGCAACTCATAAAACCCCTGAACTTGATAATATACAAATCCTATACCGAGTAGTAAAGTAAGAATTAAAAAAATACTTGTTGCTGTTCTATTATCATTTCTAATACTTTTTTTGGCAACTAAAAATGTAATTGAACTCAGTATGATTAATACTGTACTGATGTATAAGGCTATAGGCAATTCAAACGAAACCCAATCTTCTCGATTACTACTTACAATATAAGCACTCGTTAATCCAATAAACATCATGGTCATACTCACCATAGAAATCCACAACATAGGCTTAGCAGATTTTCGGTGAGCAACTTTATATTCTTCTTCTAAACTTTGGTTATTCATTAGTGTAAAAATTTATCTACAACGTAGATGATTTGAATTAATGTAATATATAACACGCTAGATAACATCAATTTTCTAGCAATTGCATCTGTTTTATGTTTATATAATTGTATAGCAAAATACAACATATACACTCCTAATAAAAATATGATCACTGCTGTAAGTGGATATATCCAAAAGTCTCCCGTTTGCTTTAAAACCGGAAGAATTGAAACTAAAATCATGATAATAGTATACAGAATAATTTGTTTTATAGCTCCTTTATCTTTCCTTCCCATCGGAAGCATATTGAATCCTGCCTTTTTATATTCATCGTATTGCAACCAACCTATTGCCCAAAAATGTGGGAATTGCCAAAAAAACTGAATTAAAAATAATGTTCCAGGCTCAATAGAAAAATCATTGGTTGCGGCTACCCAACCAAGCATGAATGGAATTGCTCCAGGAATAGCACCTACAAATACTGCCAAAGGAGTTACAGGCTTTAATGGGGTATAAACACTTGTATATAAAAATATTGAAATTGCTCCAAATAAGGCACATTTGGGATTGATATAATACAACATCCCTATTCCTAAGATTGTAAAAATTACAGCAATTATCATTGCACTATTCACTGACATTCTTCCAGTAGGAATCGGACGATTCATCGTACGTTTCATCAATTTATCAGTATCTTTCTCTATAACTTGATTGAATGCATTGGAAGCTCCTACCATAAAATAACCTCCTATGGTTAAAATTATAAGTATTGAATAATCTACGCTTTCTGCGGCCAGTAAATATCCAGCGACAGATGAAAAAACAACACTTAATGACAATCCAACTTTAGTAAGTTGTTTAAAATCACTTAATCCTGAAGAAAATGTAGTCTGTGAAGTTGTCGTATTCAATTCTTTAATTCTAATGTTTTAAAACGCGTCAAAGATATTTCTTTCTTGTCTAATAACCATCTTAATTATTCTGTTTATCACATAAAAAAATAATTTTCTAAAAAAGACTTTGGTTTTTACAGAATTATATTAAATTTGCCTCCCATTTAAACATCAAAATGGACGTTCATTAAAATATGACTGCGAAAGTAGCTCAGGGGTAGAGCATCACCTTGCCAAGGTGAGGGTCGCGGGTTCAAATCCCGTCTTTCGCTCTAGACCTTAAAACATACCAAGTAAAACATTGTTTGTTTTACAAATGCTCAAGTGGTGGAATTGGTAGACACGCCGGACTTAAAATCCTGTGCTCTTTGGGGCGTGCGGGTTCAAGTCCCGCCTTGAGTACTGAAAACCTTCTTAATCTATTGATTTTGAAGGTTTTTTTATATATTAGATGTATGAAAAATAATCATACTTACATCTTTCTTCTTTTTTTTCTTTTAGGATTGCATCTATTTTCTCAAGAATCTAGTAAAAAAAATTACACAACTTTTGGAGCGTTTTTAACGGAACAAAATGAAAAAATTTCTTCTATAGAAAATGAATATTCAATAGAAAAAGTTAAAGAAATAATGGGCTCTTCAATAATAGTAACTATTCCCAAGGTTGATAAAATGAAACCACTCAGTCAACTTTTCAAACAACCGGAATACTCGAATGAGTTTAAACAAAATCCTGAAAAACTAGTTTTAATATTGTGGTATTTTTCTACTCCCAAAGATCAAAATGGTGTGATTTCAAAAAATGAATGTACTCCTATACTATTTGTAAATGGCAAAGTGAAAGGAAAAGGGTGGGCTTTTTATACTAACTACAGAAGAGCCAATCGATTGATGCGCTAAAAATCAAACTTCCAGTCAAACAGGTCTGTTCTGAATCCAATATTGAACCAAGTAGTATCTGTTGAATCAAAAACCGTAAGGCTTTCAGAATTGAAACTTCTATAAATAAATCCAGCGTAGAATTTTAAATTGGTTGCTGGATTCACAAGATATCCTACTTGTAAGTCTCCTATAAATATATTTGCTGTATTTCCTTGCCCTACCTCTATCCCAAAATCTCCATTTCTATCTGAATAATCTCTATAAATATCTCCTCCATAACTCAATGGATCGCCTTCTATGTCAAATCCTTTTTTTCCCGCAACCAACTTAGCATTTCCATACCATCTCCCTTTGGTATAATTCGCTATTCCTATAAACTCGTTAAAATTGGATCCCCAAGGATGAGCCATTGATTGATTACTATGACCATAATTCAAGAGTGGAAAATTGTGTGAATAAGTGAAAGGTCTTACAACATTATATTCTGCTTGTAAGTATAAATTTTCAACTTTAAACGCATCAAAGTATTTTGCTCCTATTTGAAAACCATTCTTATTTTTCCATGATCCAGTTCCTTTGGCAACATTACTTGTGCTGAATTCGTCAATTAATAATTGAGTGTATAATGAGATATTATCGTTCCATTTATATTTCGCACTTACACCAATAACTGCATTTCCACTTCTAGAGCCTGTAGAAAATTGAAGTGCCTGATAAAAAATAATGGGGTTTAAATAATTGGCATCAAATCCTCTTTCATTGGTGTTATCCCAAATTACAGATTCGAACAATCCAATATTCAGTTTTTTAGTCACATTCAAACTCAAATAATGGCTTGCCATATACTTCTTTCCATAAACACCTTCTTCTGTAACTTCATCTCTTACATCTTGTAATAACATCCATATATTAGTGTATTTTATTTTCCAAAAATTGGTGCTTATTTTAAAATAAGGAGCTGGAATCGCATTATCTGATAAGAACAAAGAACGATAACCATCACCGATAAAATTCTTTCCGTGACCCAATTGCAAGTTAAAAAACTTACTCGCTCTATAAGATAAGTAAGCTTCAGGAACTGGATAATCATAAGCATTCGTTTTAAAGTCTTTAGCAATACCACGACCTGGAATTATTGCTGGATTTCCTCCTGCATCGTTTCCTGCTGCTAAAGATTCAGAAAATTGATTTACATAATTGGCAAATCTTCCTTGACTTTCATAAAATGTTGTTGAAAAACTTAACTTCTTACCGAGTCCTCCTTGGAATTGAATTCCACGGGTATTATTATAGGTGTAATCTACATCCGAATTGTCTTTCCCTATTTGCAAGTCAATTAGTGGATCTAATGTAAACCAGTAATCTTCTCCTTGTACTTGAACCATATGTTCGTTCCATAATTTTTTTCCAAACCAAGTAGATTTTGATTTCATCAATGCATTTTTCTGAGCATCGAGATCTACATACTTCTCTATATCACTATATGTGTAAGGCTTAACTGCTGTATGAGAGTTGGACCCTCTATTAAAATAACGTTCCATATTACTATAAACTTGATGTGTATATGGAAGGTTCAATTCACTATGATGTTCTAATAATTGTAAAGAGTCTGACTGAATCAATCCTAAATCCTCTTCTTTTAATAAATTGGTATCTATAAACTCTTCAATTTCAGGCTCATCTTTTATAGACAAATTTAAAGGAACAGTAATTGGTAAGACAAATTGCATTTCGATATCGTGGTTGTTGTACTTAGCAGGAATAACTTTAGGTAAATCCTTAAAAACACGTTTCACTTCTTCTTCCATTTCTTTATAAGGAGTGTTTACTTGAAGCACATTGAATTTTCCTTCTCTATCTACATAAAATAAAACACTGACATTCCCTTTAAAGTCATCTTTTATGAGTGCTTCTGGAAGATTAATTGCTGAAATTACAGCTTCTGTAACTTTGGTTTTAAAACAATTTTTTAAAGACTCATTAGCTACACTTTCACATCCTTCAAAAACAGGGTATTTTTCTAATTGTGCAGTTGCATTTATCGATACTAAAATAAATAATACAGTAAAAAATAAATTCTTCATAGCTGTTTTAATCTTTATGGTTACTGAATTTTTGAAACGTTGTTATCTTCCAATTTATATTTTTCATGACTTTCTTCACAAATTGCTTCTCCTTTTTTATCAAATTTCAATCGATGTCCGTACTCACTCACCCAGCCGATCTGTCGAGAAGGATTTCCTACGACCAATGCATACGGTAAAATTGTTTTAGTAATAACGGCACCTGCACCGATAAACGCATATTCTCCGATATCATTACCACACACAATAGTTGCATTGGCTCCAATACTTGCACCTTTCTTAACAGTTGTTTTTTGATATTCATCACGTCGGTTAATTGCACTTCTAGGATTGATTACATTGGTAAAAACCATCGATGGTCCAAGAAAAACATCATCCTCACATACTACACCTGTGTATATAGAAACGTTGTTCTGAACTTTTACGTTTTCTCCTAATATTACTTGAGGAGAAACTACAACATTCTGACCTAAATTGCAATTTTTACCAATACGGCAATCAGTCATAACATGACTAAATGCCATATTTTAGTTCCATTTCCTATAAAACAACCTTCATCGATTACCGCAGTTTCATGCGCGAAAAATTCTTTCATTTTAATATTCTTTTATATTTTCACCCTCCATAATTGCCTTTGCAGAGGAAGTTCCAATTCTTGTCACCCCTAGTTCTAGCATTTCAACAGCATCATGATAATTCTTAACACCTCCAGCAGCTTTTATCTGTAGAGGCTTGGCATACTCAATAATTAACTTCATTGCTTTAAGAGTCGCTCCATTTGGCTTTCCTTTATTTGTTTTAAAAAAACCTGTAGAAGATTTCACGAATACATACTTTGCTTTTTCTATGCCAAAATTTTCCAAAACAACATCTCTTATAATTTCAGTCAATCCAATTATCTCTTTAGTATTCAATGCTGCAATTTCAATAATCCATTTAATGATTTTATTGTTTTCCAATGCAAGTTTGGTCCCTCTGTATATTTCAGATTTTACAAGATTTACTTGTCCATTTATAAATGCATTGTAATTTACAACAAAATCCAATTCGTCTACATTATTCTTAATTGCTTCTACTGCTTCATTTAATTTGTCATCAATAGATTTTGTTCCTTCGTGAAAACCTATTACAGTTCCTATGAGTACATTGGAGCTTGAATCTTGAATTAATCGATAGGCGAGAGAAACAAATTCTGGACGTATCATAACCAATTTAAATTTATTATTAATTGCTTCTTCGATTAAAGAAATTACAATGTGTTTTGTTTGGTCTAAAGAAATAGCTGCTTGTTCAGCAGTTTTAAGGTAAGTAGAATCTAAATATTGTTCAAGTTTCATGAATATATTCTATAGCACGAAAGTACAAATTTAAAAGAAAAAATCCCGCTTAAAGCGGGATTTTGATATTTGATACATTTCTATTCGACATTAAAAAGTATTGGGACTCTATATTTAACATTTACTTCCTTTCCATTATGCTTTCCAGGAATCATTTTTGGAAGAATATTAATAATCCTTTTTCCTTCTTTTTCTAATTTTACATGAATAGCACTGGTATTGGTAATTTCAATTTCACCAGTTTTAGTAATTAGAAACTCAATATTTATTCTTTTTTTTCCTGATGGCAGTCCAAGTATGTTTCCTAAATCGGTATTAAACTTTCTACTTATATGCTTTGAAATTTTTTTTTCAAAACAAGCTCTTCGTTTAGTTTCTGAGACTTTTTCGCATCCTGGATAAATTGGAACTTCTTGAACATTGCTTATTAAATGCGTATCATCTACAAGTTCATCTCCTTGATCAACATCTACTATATCGACATGAGAAAGAGTTGGTGGTGTTTCATCAGAAATATCAAATGGCAAATTAGGCTCTTGAACCATATTATTGCTAATTGTAGTAATATCTGTGCTTTGCTTTGGAATTTTTGGTTGAGGCTCTGTATACACTTTTTTGGTCTTAGGCTTTTCAATTGCTACCTCAGGAATTAAATAGAAATCAGGTTCATAACTATCTTTTTTAATCTCAATTTCTTTTAGTCCATACTCCTCCGTTTCATGTTCAAATGCAAGGTAAACTGTAAACAAGATCAGTACCAATCCAAGTTGCATAAACAATCCTGAACTTTTTTGTAATTTTGATGTGCGCTTTTTTGTGTCCATAATATTTAAAGTTAAGATGTTAAAATTATGTAAGCTACAAGAAACGTACCAAAAAGAAAGCGATCGCCTAGGCGATCGCTTTAATAATTTTATGTTATTTTTTATTTTACTGAACGTCGAAAGTAATCGGCAACATATACGTTACGTTTACTGGACGTCCTCTTTGTTTTCCTGGCTCCATTTTAGGCAATAAATTTACAACTCTTCTCGCTTCCTTTTCAAGTTGCTTGTGAGGTGCTCTTGCTCCTACAACCTCAATTCCTCCAGTTTTAGTAATTTTAAATTGTATATATATTTTTTGTTTTCCAGACAATCCTAAATCTCCAGCTAAATCTCCATTGAATTTTCTACCTACATGTTTTTGGATAGATTTATTCAAACAAGCTTTCTTTTGAGCTTTACTTCCTTTACATCCTGGATATACAGGGACATCTTCAATAATTGCAAATGGAACATCCTCCATAAATTCTTCTTCTTCTTCAACCTCAACAATTTCTTCAACTTCTATTTTTTCAGTTTCATCTGTTTCGGTAGACTCAATAATAGTTTCTTCTACTTCTTTTTCATCTTCTACTATTTCAATTTTTTCTGGTGTTGGAGGTGGTGCAGCAGGAGGAGTGATTATTTGTTCAATTACAACTTCAGGAATTTCTTCTTCTTCATCATGATCTGAAGTAACCAATGCTAGCCCATCAATATTTTTATCATAGGTCTTATGCTCTATGCCTAAATAAACTGTTAATAAGGTCAACACTAAACCTAATAACATGAACATTCTAGTATAACTTTCTAAATTTGCTTTTGCACTTTTCTTAACTTCCATACTTGAAAAATATTTTTATAGATTGCTAATTTAATAATTTTAATACAACTTTAGCAAATTAAATTTATTAAATTGAATTATAGAATCGTAATAATCTGTTAAATAAAACCATAGCGATGAGAATTCCAAAACTATTTGCCAGAATATCGTAATAATCCGCCGTTCTATATGTTGTTAAACTTGATTGTAAAACTTCAATTAGTATGCCAAAAAAGAATACAAAAAAAGCAACTACAATTTTATATCTTAAAATTGAATGTGATTTTTCTACAGCATAAAACCAACTCATAGTCAAAACAAAATATGCCAAACTGTGAAAAAACTTATCTGAATTATCAATTGTAATATTGATTTCAGAAAACGAATCCAAACTTAAATACGTAATAAATATAGTTATACTTACCGCTATTAAATAAGCGTTATCCTGCAATAAGTTCTTTATATGCATCTGCATCCATCAAGTTGTCCAATTCCGCTCCTTCTGATACCGTTACTTTAATCATCCATCCTTTTCCATATGGATCTGAATTTACTAGTTCTGGTTCGTCTTCAAGCGCTTCATTGAATTCAATAACTTCTCCTGTCATTGGCATAAATAAATCCGACACTGTCTTTACCGCCTCAACCGTTCCAAAAACATCATCTCTCTCAACTGTCTCATCTAGTGTGTCTACATCTACGTATACAATATCTCCTAGTTCACCTTGTGCAAAATCTGTAATTCCAATAGTTGCTATTTCCCCTTCTATACGAATCCATTCATGATCTTTCGTATATTTTAATTCTGATGGTATATTCATTTTACTAAATTTTATCTGGTTATTAATTTCCTAAATTATAAAGAATCATCAATCCTGTACTGAATGAACTTCTAGGAAACGAAGTTGACACAGCATATCTTGAAGAATTCTGATCGTAATAAAACGAGGCCGTTAAATTACGACTTAATGAGTAATCTGCCTTGAACGTCAATGAAAATAATCGCTGTCCTCCTGTCACTTGATCATTATCCTCATCTACATCTCTAATAATTGTTTCATCGTCTCTTAACTTTACATCAGCCCGTAAATTTAAATCACCTTTGATTGTTTGGTTTTTTCCGTCAAATTTATAACGCATTTTTAAATCTTTAACTCGATATCCTACTCCTACAATATATTCTTTTCCACTTATTTCAGTTAACGTATTGTTGTTAAAATTTAAATTTAGTGCCCTATCTTTTCTATATTCTGCTTTTAAAGAAAGAGAGTTTTTCATCTTTAAATCTACTTTCATTAATGGAGAAAATTCTTCAATCACATTGACATTAGACAATAATTTTTCATTGTAAAAATTTCCTGATAAATCAGTATCAACAAACTTAGTTGCTTCATTATATAACAAGTTATTACTGAAGTTATTGATTGAATATGAAGAACGGTATCCATGAGAAAGTGTAAAACTTTGGAATCTTTTCTTAAACCATTTATTACTCATCAAGCCTTTATAAGTCAATTGCCAATTAGGCAATGGTGTGTCTCTAAATGCATTGGTATTTACAGATGCTGCGTTGTTCCCTGAGTAGGCAGCGACAAATGCTGGCAACATGACTTGCTGGCTATTGGCACCAAAACCTACTACTGTTCCATCAGGATTCGTGTTGGTTATATCCTCTCCATTTTGTGCTGCTATTCTTCTAGAAATTTCTACTCGATTGTCTTTAAATTCTTGGAAAGTCGCATCTGCATCACTTCCAAATGCTGTTTTAATCATATTGAAACTCATACTAAAATTTCCATATTCTGTAATCAGATTGTCTTGAAACCTTGTTTCATTCAAGGTTAAATCATTCACAACATCCAATTGTTGAGAAATTTGTTTCGTATATATTTTATTGGCACTTACTTCAATATCCAATCCTTCTATCGGTCTTAAATCAATAGTTGCATTGAATTTGTCAAAATGAGTTTTAGCATAAGTCCTATTATAATATGGATCATCAAGAGCACCTGAAGGATCATTGATGTTTCTCGATATGAGCCATCCGTTTTCTAGAGCTTGCTGTTGTATCTCAATCTGACTCCCAAACACAAATCCTAATGATGGTGCCAATCCTCCTGCATAATTATTTCTTCCTAAAAATCCTACTTCTGGCACATATCCTGGTAAAAATATTCCATTATTGTCTTGATAAGAAATTCTTGCTTTTTTAACAGCCATCAATATTCCTAAAGC
>CAJQNZ010000047.1 GCA_905479835.1 uncultured Flavobacteriaceae bacterium | reverse complement strand
GTTTTGGACCAAAACCCATCTATCTTTAAAAATATGAACAGGAAAAACATCGTATTTGTTTTTATCCAAGTTTTCACAAACAACTTGTCCACTTTTTAAGGATATTTTATATTCTGATGAGTAACCGCCCATCACAACAGCAATGTTTTTCTTCATTAGATAGTTGCTTTAAAACAAAAATACAAAAAGAAATAATGTTACTTTGAATAATTATTAAAAAACATATGATAGAAAACTGGAAATATGTAAATCAGTTATTTACTATCATAATAAAAATTTATTGTGTTTGTCTCTTCGAGCGCAGTCGAGAGGTTATTAGTTTTGAAAAGGCAATAAAAGTCTCGACTGCGCTCGACCAAATATTGTAGTTTTAATAAGTTAAAAACCAATCATAATTCCGATGGACGGCAATATATTTCCAGCTTCATTTTTAATTGTTCTAGTTTCATATCTCTGATTATCTGTAGAACTTTCTATAGGATTTCCATTTATATCTCTAACAACATCTAAGAAAGATTGTGTTTCAATTTCAGCACCATAAGCGTTTTGAATGTCCAAATAAGCATTTAAATACCATTTGTCAAAATACCATTTTTTATCAACTCTTATATCTAAGGAATGTGAAGTAGGATTTCTTTCAGTATTTAATTGGTTCCAATCATTTATACCTTGTTGTGTTACATCCCATATTTCTTTAATAGAAGATAATTCAACGTCAAATGGAGTATAAGGTGCACCGCCAAGAAGTCTAAACTTTGCACCAACTTCCCAGTCTTTAGCTAATTTTTTTCCAGCAACAATGTTAAAAATATGTCTATTATCCCATGATGAAGGAACATATTCATTAGTAAAGTCTTTAAATTCACTTCTTACATAGGTGTATGATAAAATTCCATAAATTTTATCACTTAGTTTTTGTTGCGCCATCAGTTCAATACCATAACTTTTTCCTGACGAAGATGAGTTTGCGGCTTCATTTCCGATAACTCCAAAATCAGCACCAAGATTCGCAAGAGATATATTTTTATCAAGTAAGAAAGGATATTTGTTATATTTTTTATAAAAGCCTTCAAGAGAAATTTTAGAAAATTTAGTAGGTCTGTATTCTAGTCCAGAACTTATTTGATTGTTTTCTATGTATGATATGTTATTTTCCCTGTTTATTAAAACATTGTTATTATCTCTATATCCTAAAATGGTATAAGGTGGAAGTTGGAAGTATTTTCCAAGACTTAATCCGAGACTTAATTTATCATTTAATGCATACGAAGCAGAAATTCTAGGTGAAAATTGCTTCAAGGGATTGTTCATTTCATTTGAAAAATCATTAAAATCGGTTCTGAAGCCTGCTGATAAAGACAAATTATCATCAAAGAAAGAACGGCTTACTTGTGCAAAAGCAGCATATTTATTAAAGTTGATTTTTGAATCAAAATCAATAGTTGTTACAACATTATTTAATTCTCTTTTATTGAATGTTGAATTCTTATAAGTGCTGTTTTCTAGACCAATACCAAAGTTTATTTTCCAACCGTTTTTCCAACTCGTATTTTCAAATCTAAATTTTGTTTCAATTTCTTCAGAACTATAATCAAGTAATAAGTTAGTTGGTTGTTCGTCATTGTTGAAGTATTTGGTAGCGCTATTATTTAAATGATTTCTACTTAGAACATAGGTTTGATTACTATTATCAGAAAAATGCTTCCAATTGACTCCAACTGTATAATTCCATTGAGAATTTACAGGAATGTTACCAAGAATATAATTGTTTCTATCGATAGTTTCTTGATCTGTTACTCCATCATTGGCTTCTGAATTAATTTCAAAATCATCAATTGCACCTAATCCTATGATGGTAATTTTATTTTTATCGTTTAGCTCTATGGATTGTTTGTATTGAAAATCGTTATATGTTGGTAAAAATGGAAGTTTGATAAGTTTAAATAAATATTGTAGATATGATCTTCTTGCAGATAATATAAAGGATGATTTATCACCCATTGGTCCATCTAGAGTAATTCCTGCATCAGAAGAACCTAATAAAAAAGTTCCGGTCAATTTTTCTTTATTACCAGTAATTTGTTCAAATTCAAGAATAGAGCTTAGCGTATTTCCTCTATTTGCAGGAAAAGCACCAGAATAAAATTCAACATCTTTTATAAAATTCACATTTATCATTCCTACAGGTCCACCAGAAGATCCTTGAGTTGCAAAATGATTTATATTTGGCACTTCAATACCATCAAGATAAAATCGATTTTCATTTGGCGCTCCACCTCTTACGATGATATCGTTTCTAAAAGAAACTGTTGATCCAACTCCAGGCAATATCTGAATTACTTTAGAGATATCTCTATTCCCTCCAGGATTACGATAAATTTCCTCTGCACTTATCTTTTGAAGATTTATAGGAGACTCTTTAGATTTTTTAAAAGGCGAACTTCTCAATTGAATTTCATCCAGATTACTAGTTTCTTCAAGTAATGGTACGTTTAATAAAATAGATTTATTTGTAGGTATATTTAAATCATAAAAAACAGCACTTTCATAGCCTAAATAACGTACTGTAATTGTGTAGTTTCCAGGTTTTAAGTTTTCTATTATGTAGTTTCCATCTTGATCTGATGTAGTACCAATAGTAGTATTTTCAATTAAAATTGCTGCTCCTTCAATAGATTTGTTGTTGATTTCATTGAATACCCTCCCTTTAAGTGAGCCAGTCTGTGCAATTATTTCAACAGACATGAATACCAGAATAAATAGTAAATACTTTTTCAATTTCATTTTTTTGATATAATAAGTTTAGTTTAAGTTACAAAAATAAAAAATAATTGTCGGTAGGAACTGAATTTCCTACCGACAATTTCAACTAACTAAAAAAAAACAAACTTATAAAGTAGGTAGTAAAACTTTATCTATAACATGTATTACTCCATTGCTACCTTGAATATTTACTTCAAGAACATTAGCAGGATCCATGGTAGAGTCAGTTAGACTTACACCACCATTAACTATGTTTACGGTTATGTCTTGAGAGTTGGCCATAGTAACTACTTGACCGTCTGATAAATCAGTGCTAAATACTCTTGCTCCTACTGCATGATAAAAAAGAATGTCAGTGATTTGTGCTTCTGTCAATGTTGGAATTACTGATGCAATTTCGCTAAAAGCGGCATCAGTTGGGGCAAATACCGTAATATCATTTGAATCAAGAATTGCTTGAGTTACGGCTCCGTATGCAGGAGATGTAAGTAAACTTACTAGAACTGTAAATTCAGGATTTTCTGCTTGTGATAAAGCAACTGCAATATCAACAACATTAGGTGCTGGCGGTACTAATGTTCTATTGATTTTATGAACTACTCCATTACTCTTTTCAATATCAACCTCAGTTATTTGTGTAAGTCCATTTATAAGTACTGAGTTAGTTAGATATCCTAAATATATATTTTCTCCATTTAAAGTTTCAGCAACGCCATTCGCAGGTAGTTGAGTTGATAATACTTTAGCTCCAAGGACATGATATAAAAGGATAGGGGTTAAATCATTAGCAGTTAAACCATTTAAAGAAGTTATGCCTGCAGCCATAAATGCTTCATTGTTCGGTGCAAAAAGCGTCAAGTTTTCAGCTGTTGATACTGTATCTAATAAATCAGAAATTTTTAAAGCCTCAGTTAAAATAGTATAATCATTGTCAAATAAAAATGTTTCAGAAATAGAACCTAAAGCATTAGTTACAAATGATGGTAATAATACCGTGTCAATTGCATGAATCACTCCATTAGTTGCCTCAATGTCTGCTGCAATAACATTCGCATTGTTAATTTTAACACCTGAATTTAAATCTATAGATATAGTTTCGAATGGTAATAATGTAAATCTTGATCCGTTAGCTAAATCGCTTGAAGTAACTTTAGTGCCTAGAATATGGTACTGAACAATTTCTTTGACTAATGAAATTGGTAATTCGTCAAGGCTTGATTTTCCTAAAGCACCTAATAAATTGATAAATGCATCATTAGTTGGAGCAAATACAGTTAAATTAGAATCAGCATTACTAGCTGCGGCTAATAAGTCAGATAATTCTGGCATTGATAAAATACTCACAAGTATTGAAAAGTCAGGGTTGCTTGCTGCAATTCCTACTATTGATTGAGTAGGTTCAACTATTTCAGCCATTATCATTTCATCGTCATTGTCGTCACAACTTACAAATGTTAATGATGTTGTCATTACCATAACTAAAAAAAGAAATGGAAGTTTTTGTTTGATTTTTTGTTTAATGTTTTTCATTGTCTAGTTTTTTTATATTAATACTTTTACAAATATATAAAAAATATTTAATTGTTCAACTTTTATTTAAAAAAAATTAAACAAATTAACATTTTGTTAAGATTTAAAAGGTGTTTATTTAATAAATAATGTACATTTGTCTAAATAAATCACTTATAAATATAGACATGGGATCATATACAATGTCACAGGTAGAAACGTTGACAGGCATAAAATCGCATACTTTAAGAGTATGGGAAAGAAGATATACTATTATAAAACCAAGCCGAACAGCTACCAATATTCGCTATTATACAGATGATGAAGTTCGTAAATTATTGAATATTTCAATTTTATTAAACAATGGTTACCGAATTTCTAAAATTGATAATCTTAATGAAGACGAATTTAATGAAGTGATTTTAAATTTAAAATCTACTTATTCAGATAGATTTGAAGATGATATTAATAGGTTAATATTATGTATGATTGATATGGATGAACATGAATTTGTTCAGATATTTCAGCATAATGTGATCAAAAATGGGTTATTAACTACAACTATAAAACTTATATATCCATTTTTGCATCAGGTTGGATTGTTATGGACTACCAATAAAACAATTCCTTCACAAGAGCATTTTATATCTAATTTGATCCGTCAAAAAATAATTTCATCAATTGATTTATTGAATAATCCTGACGATTCTGCTCCAAGAATTATATTGTTTTTACCAGAAGATGAAAGCCACGAAATTGGATTGTTGTTAGCATCTTATATTGCTAAAAGTCTTGGATGGAGAGTCTATTATTTAGGACAGAACGTGCCTGTAAATAACCTAGACAAAGTATATGAATTGACTAAGGCGAAAGCTTTTTTTACAATGTTCGTTGCGCCAAAAAAAGAAAAGTATTTCATCAAGTTTATGTCTAGTTCATAAAATTGAAACACCTTTTCTTGTTGCTGGAAATTATGATGCTAAATATGTAACGTCTAATATTCAATATATAAACAATCCAGATCATTTTACTGATATGTTAAAAAGTTTATCTCTTAAAGCAGTTATTTAGGTAAAATTTCAATTAAATAATAAAAAATATAATTCCACAACATACAATTACGTTTCATATCTTTGTGAAAATTAATATTTGATATGAGTTTACTAAGTTTTGTTAAAAGTAAAACATTTTTAAAGCAGCTCGCATATGCCATTATAGGCTTATTGTTATTTTTGTTTTTATTAATACAATGGTTGAAAATTTCTACGAATCACACCCAGAAAATTGAAGTTCCAGACCTTTCTAAGTTGACTATAGAAGAGGTTGAACAACAATTGGAGAATTTAGACTTGAAGTATATTATAATTGATTCTATCAATTTTAATCCAGAATATCCACCATTTTCAGTTATCGAGCAAAATCCTGAGGGAGGAGATTATGTGAAAGAAAATAGAAAAATTTATTTAAAAATTAATCGTCCTACGTATCAAGATATTGAAATACCAGAGGTTTTAACAAAGTCTAAGCGCAATGCGGAGGCTGTATTAAGAGCTGTTGGTTTCAGAATAGGTAATAACCCAAAATTCGTTCCTGACATTGCTAAAGATGTTGTTCGAGGATTGTATCATAATGGAAAAGCTGTTAAATCAGGAAGTAAATTACCTAAGAATTCGATTATAGATTTAAAATTGGGTGATGGAAATGGTGGTTAAACCATAGAGTAATTTAAATTATTATGAGTAAGATCACAGGAGAAGAAGAAATTGAAAATGAAGAATTATATGAGCATTTTAAATATACAGCTCATTCAGGACAAGAACCATTACGTGTCGATAAATTTTTAATGAATTTTATTGAAAACGCCACACGAAATAAAATCCAACAAGCTGCTAAATCAGGAAATGTATTAGTCAATGATATTGCTGTAAAGTCAAGTTATAAGGTTAAAGGAGATGATGTCGTACGTGTAGTATTATCCTATCCTCCTCACGAAAATTTATTGGTGGCTGAAGACCTTCCTGTTGATATAGTATATGAAGATGATGATGTGATCGTTGTTAATAAAGTTGCAGGAATGGTTGTTCATCCAGGACATGGAAATTATTCAGGTACACTTGTCAATGGATTGATACATCATATTGAAAATTTGCCTAAAAACTCTAATGAACGTCCAGGATTAGTTCATAGAATTGATAAAGACACAAGTGGATTGTTAGTCGTTGCGAAAACTGAACATGCAATGGCACATCTTTCTAAACAATTTTTTGATAGAACAACAGAAAGACGTTATCTCGCAATTGTATGGGGAAATGTAAATGAAGATACTGGAACGATTGAAGGTAATGTAGGGCGAAGTTTAAAAAATCGATTACAAATGGCTATTTTTCCAGAAGGAGATCTTGGAAAGCATGCTGTTACTCACTATAAAGTTATTGAGCGTTTTTCTTATGTGACGCTTATTGAATGTAAACTTGAAACTGGGAGAACACATCAGATACGTGCA
This sequence comes from uncultured Flavobacteriaceae bacterium, assembly GCA_905479835.1. GTDB lineage: Bacteria > Bacteroidota > Bacteroidia > Flavobacteriales > Flavobacteriaceae > Urechidicola. Next base: position 17,324 of record CAJQNZ010000047.1, on the reverse strand, counting down.
CATTGTAAGTTCATAGGTCATACATTATTTAATGATGAGCGTTATGGTGGTAATCTAGTTTTAAAAGGAACTACATTTACTAAATACAAGCAGTTTGTTGATAATTGTTTCAAGGTTTTGCCAAGACAAGCTTTACATGCGAAAACGCTAGGTTTTACACATCCTACAACTGGAAAATTTATGCAATTCGATTCCGATCTTCCAGAGGACATGCAATTATGTCTTGAAAAATGGAGAAAATATACCGTGAATCAGCAGGATTAATCTGTACTTAAATGACGATGATTATCTTATAAAATCTTTTTCAGAACATTTTTTCCTGTAATCGCCATTGAAGTTAGTACTCCAGCAAACAGGGCTCCTCCAACACCAGCAGTTACAATATCTTGTCCGGTTAAATAAAAGTTTTTTATAGGTGTTCTTGGTTTTAAAAAGGATTGTCTAAAACGTGAAGGACTATGATCTAATCCATAAATTTCTCCTTTTTCATAATTCACAAAATGTTCAGTAGTAAGAGGAGTAGACAATTCGTAGCAATTCACTTTTCCTTTTACTTGAGGTAATTGTTTATAAACTTCTTTTAATAATCGTTGTGCTATTTCTTCTTTTTTATTTTCATAAATCTCGCCTCTTTTTTTCCATGATGTTCCTGCCCATTCTTCAAATGTTTCATAAGGAATTAATGTAATGACATCAATAGTACTTTTTCCAGGATAACGATCGCTCCAATCTGGATCTTTTGCAGAAGGAAAAGAAAGATATACTAAAGGGAACGGTTGAGAAAGATCTTTTAAATAATTATTAATACAAGTGTCATGATCATTTTCTTTTGGAAAAACCCAGTAATTAGTTTTTGGAATATCGAGTTCTTCAGGAGTTCCTTCTAAACCAATATATAGACTTGCATGAGCAACAGAACGTTTTACTTTTTTTAGATGTTCTTTTAATCGATGTTTTTCTACTATTTTTGAAGGTAAGAGTTTGTTATAAGTAGTCATTATTCCAGCATTGCTAATAATGTTTGTAGTTCGAAACTCTTTCCCATCTTTCATGCGTACACCAACTGCAGTATTCTTTTCGATAATAACTTCTTCTACTTCGGCGCTTACTAAGATAGTTCCGCCAGAAGCAGCAATTATTGGGTCAACTTTTTTCACAATTTGAGAAGATCCGCCAATTGGGAAACTTCCTCCATCAAAATAATGCCTAACTACTGAAGCATGCATAACAAAACTACTTTGTTTTGGAGGCAAACCATAATCTCCATATTGTGCTGTTAGTACTTTTATGAGCGTTTCATTATTTGTTAACGAACTTACTACTTCATGTGTTGTTTTGTCTGAGTATTTGTAAAAAGGACTTTTAAAAAACTTACCAAATAATGTATCCCATATTGGTGAAATGGCTTTGCTTATATAGTAGTTTTTACTTGTTTTTACAGCTTTGAATATTAAATCTACATAATCATTAATTGCTCTTTCTTCTTCAGGAAAATAAGTAATTAATTGCTTTTTAAAATTCTTAACTCCTTTTACAAAATCAAAATGCTCATCTCCAATAACTACTTTGTCATAAACATCACCCATATCTGCCCATTTCAATTCGCCATCAGTAATATAATCAAACAGTTTTTTTAAGAGACTCGTATCGCGCTGCATTTCTCCTATGTAGTGTATACCAACATCCCATTCATAACCTTTACGTTTAAAAACATGTGTGAAACCTCCAGGAGTATAGTGTTTTTCTAATACCAAAACTTTTTGACCCTCTTTTGCTAAAATAGCCGCAGTAGCAAGTCCACCCATACCTGAACCAATAATAATAGTATCATATTTTTCTTGTAGTAAAGACTTCTTTTTATAGGATTGAATCATTGGGTTTTTTTTAAAAAATTTGCTAAATGTTCTTGTGGAATTTTAAGTAAATATAAAGAAATTGAAGCGGTTTATTTATTAAGAATTCAAAAGAACTAAACTTGATTAGGTAATATTTATTTTTAGTTAGTATTATAAATTTTGATTTACTACTAGAAAATTAATGAAATAATGTAATTTTGAAATACATTAAAAACAACCAATGAAAATAGTAATCTCACCTGCAAAATCACTAGATTTTGATTCCAAATCACCTACAGAAGAATTTACACAAGCAATTTTTCTTGAACAAGCTGAAAAGTTAAATTCAGTATTAAAAAAGAAATCGGCAAAAGCTATTTCTAAATTAATGCATGTTTCAGATAATTTAGGGCAACTGAATTATGAGCGCAATCAAGCGTGGAGTTTACCATTTAAACCCGAAAATTCGAAACAAGCTATTTATGCATTTAAAGGAGATGTATATATTGGACTAGATGCATATACAATTCAAGAAGGAAAGCGGAGTCAACTCCAAGACAAACTCCGAATTTTATCAGGACAGTATGGTATCTTAAAACCATTGGATTTAATACAAGCGTATCGCCTAGAAATGGGTACTAAATTATCAATAGGAAAAAAAGAAAATTTATATCAATATTGGGGAAGTACCATCACAGAAACATTAAATGATGAGTTTTCCGAAGATGATTTTTTAGTAAATCTAGCAAGTAATGAATATTTCAAAGTCATTAAAATAAAAGAATTAAACGTTCCTGTTATAACACCAGTATTTAAAGATTATAAAAACGGGAATTTAAAAATAATAAGTTTTTTTGCAAAAAAAGCGAGAGGGATGATGGTGAGATTTATTATTGATAATGATATAAATACTGTTGAAGGTATGAAAGGTTTTAATATTAATGGTTACGCTTATGATTCGAACTTATCTAATGAAATAGAACTTGTTTTTACACGCTAATTTTTTTACTTTTTTATTTTTTGTATTGATTTTTTATATATGTTTGCGATGTTATTTTTGATTAACATTGAGAAATTTACATTTTTTCGATCATAATTTTTTTAAGAAGTTTTTAAGTTATGATGTGTTTTGGAAACACAACGAAAAATTAAGACAAATAACAACTTCTATAGACTTCAAAATTAAAACTTGCCTATATTCTCAGGCATTAAATGTCACGTCTTTTTATTTAGTATTAAGAGTTTAAAATAATTGTAAAATATGATTATCAGCAATTATATGCTGAAGATAAATTGAATTTTATAATAATTAATAATTTTAAAATGAATACTAAATATATTGATTTAATAAATCAAACATTTGATTTTCCTCAAGAAGAGTTTAAAGTTGATTCTGAAAACAATTTACATTTCCATAATATAGATATGATGGAAATAGCAGAGAAATATGGTACGCCATTAAAGTTTACCTATTTACCAAAAATCAGTCAAAACATCGAAAATGCTAAAGGAATGTTTAGCAGAGTGATAAAAAAAAACAAGTATAAAGGTAAATATCATTATTGCTATTGTACTAAAAGTTCACATTTTAAACACGTTTTAGATGAAGCCCTAAAAAATGATATTCATATTGAAACTTCATCGGCATTTGATATTAATATTGTTGAAAATCTAAAAGCAGAGGGTAAGATCAATAATAATACGTATGTGATTTGTAACGGATTTAAAAGAGAAGAATACATCACCAATATTCAAAGATTAATTAATCAAGGACACAAAAATTGTGTCCCAATTATAGATAATTATGAAGAGCTAAGTCTATTATCTGATGAAATTAAATTCCCATTAAATGTAGGGATTAGAATCGCATCTGAAGAAGAACCAAAATTTGAGTTTTATACATCAAGATTAGGTATAGGGTATAAAAATATTGTCAATTTTTACAAGAAAGAGATTCATCATAATGATAATGTAAATTTAAAAATGTTACATTTTTTTATCAATACAGGAATCAAAGACAATGCTTATTATTGGAATGAATTGAGTAAATGCTTAAAGGTATATATTGACCTTAAAAAGATGTGTCCTACACTAGATAGTTTAAATATTGGAGGTGGTTTTCCAATAAAAAACTCTTTAGGGTTTGATTATGATTATGAATATATGATTGATGAAATTATACTTCAAATTAAGCAAGCTTGTGATGATGCTTATGTAGAAGTGCCACATATATTTACAGAGTTTGGAAGTTATACGGTAGGTGAGAGTGGAGGTGCGATTTATAAAGTATTGTATCAGAAAAAGCAAAATGATAGAGAGCGATGGAACATGATAAATTCTTCATTTATTACGACTCTACCAGATAGTTGGGCGATAAATAAACGTTTTATTTTATTACCAATTAATCGTTGGAATGATTCCTATGAAAGAGTCCTTTTAGGAGGGTTGACATGTGATAGTGATGACTATTACAATTCCGAACAGCACATGAATGCTATTTATATGCCAATTTATAAAGAAGAGAAACCATTGTATTTAGGTTTTTTTAATACAGGCGCATACCAAGAATCAATAGGAGGTTATGGAGGTTTACAGCATTGCTTAATTCCACAGCCCAAGCATATAATAATTAATAAAAATGAAGAAGGAGAAATAGAGTACAAGTTGTTTAGAGAAAAACAAACAGCAAGTGATTTTTTAAAAATTTTAGGTTATGAAGAGTAGAACTTACGCAGGTATTTCTGAGTTACAAGGAAAACTTGAAACATCAAAAATTATTTTAATTCCAGTTCCTTATGATGGAACTAGTACTTGGCAAAAAGGAGCAGATAAAGGTCCTGAGGCTTTTTTAGAAGCGTCTGAAAACATGGAACTATATGACATAGAAACCGATTCAGAAGTTTATAAAAATGGAATATATTTAGCCGATGCTATTACTGAAGACTCATCACCAGAAAAAATGGTTGAAGAAGTTCATAAAGTGACTAAAAGTTATATTAATAAAAATAAATTTGTAACTATTTTTGGAGGTGAACACTCTATTTCAATTGGAACAATAAGAGCATTTAATGAATGTTTTAGTAATTTAACAGTAGTTCAGATTGATGCACATGCTGATTTACGTAAGGAATATGAAGGTTCTAAATGTAACCATGCTTGCGCCTTATACGAAGCAAGTCAAACAACTAATTTGATTCAAGTAGGTATCCGAAGTATGGATAAAATAGAAAAAACAGTAATGGATACTGATAAAACTTTCTTTGCACATGAAATGGTAGCGAATGATTATTGGATGGAAAATGCGATTGATTTAATGACCGAGAATGTGTTTTTGACTATAGATTTAGATGCATTTGATCCTTCAATTATGCCTTCAACAGGGACTCCTGAGCCTGGAGGAATGTTGTGGTATGAAACTTTAGATTTTTTGAAACAAATATTTGAACAAAAAAATGTTGTTGGTTTTGATATCGTTGAGTTATGCCCAAATAAGGATGAAAAGTCATCAGACTTTTTAGCGGCAAAACTATATTATAAAATGTTAAGTTATAAGTTTCAGAGTTCTGAAGATGATGATTATGACCAGGATTCAAGTTTTGAAATGCCTTTAAAAAATGCAACTAAATTTGAAGATGAATATTTTGATGTTTAATTTTAGATAATGATAAATACAATTGAAAACATAGAGTTGCAATATTTAACTATTGATGATTATCATCAGTTAAAAGAAGCAATGATTGAGGTATATTCAAGTATGCCAAATTCTTATTGGAGGGAGAGTCAAATTCAATCTTTAATAGATAAATTCCCAGAAGGTCAGGTCGTTATTAAGGTTAATGATGAATTGGCAGGCTGTGCACTTTCTATTAAATTGGATTATGATAGTTTTGATAGTCAACATACTTACGAAGATATTACAGGGAATTATACATTCAGTACTCATGATGAAGAAGGTGATGTTTTGTATGGTATAGATGTTTTTATAAAGAAAGAATATCGTGGTTTACGTTTAGGAAGAAGATTATACGACTATAGAAAAGAGTTGGCAGAAAAAGAAAATTTAAGAGGAATTGCATTTGGAGGTCGAATTCCAAATTACCATAAATATGCAGCCACTTTATCTCCAAAAGAATATATAGAAAAAGTAAAGCGAAAAGAAATTCACGATCCTGTTTTAAATTTTCAGATTTCTAATGATTTCCATCCTTCAAAAATTTTAAAAGGATATTTAGAAGGTGATGAAAATTCTGGAGAGTTTGCAGTTTTATTAGAATGGGATAATATTTATTATCAAAAAAAATCTAAAAAAGCAGTTACTAAAAAAACTGTTGTGCGTTTGGGATTAATTCAATGGCAAATGCGATTGTATAAAGATTTAGAAGAACTCATGCAACAAGCAGAGTATTTTGTTGATGCAGTTTCTGCTTATAGATCTGATTTTGCTTTATTTCCAGAATTTTTTAATGCTCCTTTAATGGCAGAAAATAACCATTTGCTAGAATCTCAAGCTATTAGAGAGTTGGCCAAATACACACCTAAAATTGTAGAAAAATTTTCTGAATTGGCTATTACTTATAATATCAATATTATTACAGGAAGTTTTCCAGAGTTTAAAGATGGAATATTATATAATGTAGGGTATTTGTGTAGAAGAGATGGGTCTACGGATCGTTATGAAAAACTACATGTAACACCAGATGAGGCTAAAGTTTGGGGAATGCAAGGCGGAAATGAATTAAAAACTTTTGATACAGATTGTGGTAAAATAGGTGTATTGATTTGTTACGATTCAGAATTTCCAGAACTAAGCAGACTTTTGGCAGATGAAGGTATGGATATTTTATTTGTTCCTTTTTTAACTGATACCCAAAATGGTTATTCGAGAGTAAGACATTGTGCACAAGCAAGAGCAATAGAAAACGAGTGTTATGTAGCAATAGCAGGAAGTGTTGGTAATTTACCTAAAGTCAATAATATGGACATTCAGTATGCGCAATCGATGGTGTTTACACCTTGTGATTTTTCTTTTCCGGCTAATGGTATAAAAGCAGAGGCAACAACTAATACTGAAATGATTTTAATTGCCGACGTTGATTTAGACTTACTTAAAGATTTAAATCAGTTTGGTAGCGTGAAAAACTTAAAAGATAGAAGAAAAGATTTATTTGAAGTTAGAAAACTTCCTAAAAAATAATAGTAAAAATGGAAAAACCGATATCAGAATTTATAGAAAAATATTTTTTACACTTTAATGCCGCAGCCATTGTAGACGCTGCAAAAGAGTATGAAAATCAATTGGCTAATGGTTCAAAAATGTTAGTTTCATTAGCAGGAGCAATGAGTACTGCCGAAATTGGAAAAATATTTGCAGAGATGATTCGTCAAGGAAAAGTAGATATAATTTCATGTACAGGAGCCAATCTTGAAGAAGATGTAATGAATTTAGTAGCACACTCACATTATAAACGAGTGCCAAACTATCGAGATTTAACTCCACAAGATGAATGGGATTTATTATTGAAAGGATTAAACAGAGTTACAGACACATGTATTCCAGAAGAAGAAGCATTCAGGCGATTACAAAAACATGTATTTAAAATTTGGAAAGACACCGAAGAAAATAATGAGCGTTTATTTCCACATGAGTTTATGTATAAATTATTGCTTTCAGGAGTTTTAGAAGAATATTATGAAATTGATCCAAAAAATAGTTGGATGTTAGCAGCGGCTGAAGTAAATTTACCTATCGTAGTTCCAGGATGGGAAGATAGTACTATGGGAAATATCTTTGCTTCCTATGTTGTTAAAGGAGAATTAAAAGCTAGCACAATGAAATCAGGAATTGAATATATGACTTTCTTAGCAGATTGGTATACTGATAATTCTGATAATGGGATTGGTTTTTTTCAAATAGGAGGAGGAATTGCTGGTGACTTTCCAATTTGTGTAGTACCCATGTTATATCAAGACCTTGAAAGAGAAGATACACCTTTTTGGAGTTATTTTTGTCAAATTTCAGACTCTACAACAAGTTACGGATCTTATTCAGGAGCCGTTCCTAATGAAAAGATTACTTGGGGAAAATTAGATATTGATACTCCAAAATTTATTATTGAATCAGATGCAACCATTGTTGCTCCATTGATATTTGCTTATTTATTAAAGATGTAATAATGAGAAGAATTATATTAGATTATAGTAAGTTAACAAGTGAAGTTTTAGATTTATTGGTTGAAAAATTTCCTGATGGATATGATTATACCGATATTATTTCTTTTAAAAACATTAAAGGGGAAATCGTAGACGCTGTTGAAGTTAAAACAGAAGACACCATATATCTAGTGAAAGTTAGTTCCAAACTTGAAAGTTCCATGGAAGATCATGATTCAGAAGATGATGAAGATGATGAAGATGAGGAATTTGATGATGAGAATGTTGATCTAGGAGATTTTCCAGATGAAGAAATTGACGATGAAGATTAAATAAAAAAACCAACTCAAAGAGAGTTGGTTTTTTTTAAGGTGTGAATGAATAAAATTTTCTTAGAATCCGTATACAGATTCTTTGTCAAATTTTTTCATAAGCATATAATATACTACAGCTCTATACTTTTTTCTTTCAGATTTTCCAATTCGTTCCATAACCTCAGCAATACCTTCATCTAGAGCAGGACTATCAGCTAATCCTAGTTTTTTCATTAGGTAATTCTTTTTAACAGTTTCAAGTTCTTTAGCATCAGAACCAGAAACAGTTTCTGCATCTGCTTTATATATAGAAGGACCTAATCCTTTGGTAACAGCAGTTAATAAATCTGTATTAGATCTTAAATCTCTGTCGTCCATAAATTTTTTGTATAATGCTACTTTCTCGTCAAATTTACTCATGTGTGTTGTTTTAATAAATTAATAATGGGTTTATCGTTTTTCCAAATATAAAAAATATTATTTATTATTCAGAATATTTTAGTTAACAATCTGAAATATTTACACTTATAGCCAATCCTCCTTCAGAGGTCTCTTTATATTTTGTATTCATATCTAGTGAAGTTTGCCACATTGTTGAAACTACTTTGTCAAATGGAACTTTAACATTATTCACATCAGATTCCATGGCTAGTTCAGCAGCATTGATAGCTTTAATAGCTCCCATAGCATTGCGTTCTATACAGGGTATTTGCACCAATCCTCCTATAGGATCACAAGTCAATCCTAGATGGTGTTCCATCGCTATTTCACTGGCTATTAATACTTGTTCTGGACTACCTCCAAGTAATTCAGTCAAGGCTCCTGCAGCCATAGCAGAAGAAACACCTATTTCTGCTTGACAGCCACCCATAGCAGCAGAAATGGTAGCTCCTTTTTTAACAATACTTCCTATTTCTCCAGCGACCAATAAAAATTTTTTTATATGTTCGAAACTACCTTCATGATTTTCAATTACTAGATAATACATCAATACTGCAGGAACTACCCCTGCACTTCCATTGGTAGGAGCAGTTACTACTCGACCTAATGAAGCATTTACTTCATTTACACTCAGAGCAAAGCAACTTACCCATTTTAAAATTTGTCGAAATTTGACTTCAGTAGTACGAATAGATTCTAACCATTCTTGAGGATTATTATATGGAATTTCTCCAATTAATTTTTCATGCATGTCAAAAGCACGTCTTCTGACATTCAACCCTCCAGGTAATGTACCTTCTGTATGGCATCCGATATACATACATTCAAGCATAGTTTCCCATACCCTTTTTAATTCACTATCAATAATTTTTTCAGAACGAAGTGATTTTTCATTTTCTAAAACAATTTCAGAAATTGTAGCATTTTCCTCTTTGCAATACATTTCTAATTCTCTAGCGTTTTGAATAGGAAAAGGAAATGCATTGTAAAGGATATCTTTTCTTTTTGAATTTTTTCTTTCTTTTTGAACTACAAATCCACCGCCAATAGAATAATATATTTCTGACGAGATTTTCATATTATTATTTAAACCTGTAAATTTAATTCCATTGGAATGATAGGGTAAAAATTCTCTGTTGAAAACAATTGCTGATTGGCTATTGAATTGTATTAGTTTATTATTTCCAAAATTTAATTTACCAGAGTTTTTAACTCTGTCGACTATAGAAGTAATTTGTTCAATTGGAATAATTTCTGGATCAGTTCCTGAAAGGCCTAAAATTATGGCTAAATCTGTGACGTGTCCTCTTCCAGTTAATGATAATGAACCGTATAAATCCACTTTAACTGTATCTATTTTGTCAAATAAACTTTTCTCTTTAAGATGTTTAATCCATCTTTCAGCGGATCTCCAAGGGCCTAAAGTATGAGAACTCGAAGGGCCTACACCAATTTTAAGCATATCAAAAACTGAAATACATTCCATATAAAGAATCGTTTTTATATAGCTAATATAGGATTTATAATAATGTTATGTCATATAATAATTTTTTTAAAAAAAGATGTCATTTTTTTAATTTGATTGCTTGTGAATATGACAACATGACATAAAATTTCTATTGGCATAAAGATTGACTATTAGATAGTAATAGAAAAAAATTCAACACAATAATATAAATTAATAGTATGAGTAAAATAATAGGAATAGATTTAGGAACTACAAACTCTTGTGTTTCGGTTATGGAAGGTAATGAGCCTGTTGTAATTCCTAATGCAGAAGGTAAAAGAACAACACCTTCTATTGTAGCCTTTATAGAAGGTGGTGATAGAAAAGTCGGTGATCCTGCTAAAAGACAAGCAGTAACGAATCCATTAAAAACTGTTTATTCTATCAAGCGTTTTATGGGAAATAAATTCTCTGAATGTTCACAAGAAATAAAACGTGTCCCTTATAAAGTGGTAAAAGGAGATAATGATACTCCAAGAGTAGATATTGATGGTCGTTTATATACGCCACAAGAAATATCAGCAATGGTATTACAGAAAATGAAGAAGACTGCTGAAGACTATTTGGGTCAAGAAGTATCAGAAGCAGTAGTAACTGTTCCTGCATATTTTAATGATGCACAACGTCAAGCAACTAAAGAAGCTGGAGAGATTGCAGGATTGAAAGTAAGTAGAATTATCAATGAGCCTACTGCAGCAGCATTGGCTTATGGAATGGATAAAAAGCATGATGATAAAAAAATTGTTGTATTTGATTTTGGTGGAGGGACACATGATGTTTCTATCTTAGAATTAGGTGACGGAGTTTTTGAAGTATTAGCAACTGATGGTGATACTCACCTTGGAGGAGATGATGTAGATGAAAAAATTATCAACTGGTTGGCTGAAGAATTTAACAGTGAAGAGAGTATTGACTTGCGTAAAGATCCAATGGCACTTCAACGTTTAAAAGAAGCAGCTGAAAAAGCGAAGATTGAATTATCATCTTCTGCTCAGACAGAAATTAACTTACCATATGTTACTGCAACTGCTAGTGGACCAAAACATTTAGTACGTACTTTATCTAGGTCAAAATTCGAGCAATTAATTGATGATTTAGTAAAAAGAACTATAGAACCATGTCAGACAGCATTGAAAAACGCTGGTTTAACAATTAAGGATATTGATGAAGTAATTTTAGTAGGAGGTTCTACACGTATTCCTGTAGTTCAAGCAGAGGTAGAAAAGTTCTTTGGAAAAGCGCCAAGTAAAGGTGTAAATCCAGATGAGGTAGTTGCAGTTGGTGCAGCGATTCAAGGAGGAGTTTTAACAGGTGATGTAACCGATGTATTATTACTTGATGTAACTCCATTATCTTTAGGTATTGAAACTATGGGTAATGTATTTACGAAATTGATTGAAGCAAATACTACGATTCCTACTAAGAAATCACAAGTGTTTTCAACAGCTGCTGACAATCAACCATCTGTAGAGATTCATGTATTGCAAGGAGAACGCGCAATGGCTGCAGATAACAATACAATAGGACGTTTCCATCTTGATGGTCTTCCTCCAGCTCAGAGAGGTGTTCCACAGATTGAGGTGACATTTGATATTGATGCCAATGGTATTATCAATGTTTCTGCTAAAGATAAAGGAACAGGAAAAGAGCATAACATCCGTATTGAAGCTTCTTCTGGATTGACTGAAGAAGAAATCCAAAAAATGAAGCAAGAGGCGGAAGCAAACGCTGAGTCTGATAAAGCTGCAAAAGAAACTGCTGAAAAAATAAATGGTGCAGATTCAATGATTTTCCAAACAGAAAAACAATTGAAAGAATTTGGTGAAAAATTATCAGATGATAAAAAAGGACCAATTGAAGCAGCACTTGTAGAATTGAAAGCAGCTCATGAATCTAAAGATCTTGCTCAGATAGATGCAGCAATGGAAAAGATTAATGGAGCATGGCAAGCAGCTTCTGAAGAGATGCAAGCAGCCGCGCAACAAGCAGGTGGAGCAGGAGCACAGCAAGATGCAGGAGATACAACTTCTGAAGACGATGTTCAAGATGTAGACTTCGAAGAAGTAGAAGAAGAAAAATAATTCTTTTATGTGATTCTGAGTAAAAAAAGACTCTAAACATAATAAAACGCTCTCATTATTGAGAGCGTTTTTTTTATGCAATATAAATGATTACTTTTAAAATTAATTTTTAGTATAGGTTTAAATAGTGATGCAGTTTTTACGATTTTTATTGAAAGTGATAAGTTTGTTGATACTTGCATCTATTCTTTTTTTCTTTTGGGCCTCTTCTTCAACTTTAAAAAAAGAAGACTATTCTAAAATTTTGAAAGTTGAAACACCTATTTCCATTTCTAATGATTCTATCTATTCAATTGTAACTTATAATATTGGTTATCTGAGTGGTATGACCAATAATAGAGCTGTTGAAAAGCATAAAACATTATTTGATTCCAATTTAGAATTGGTAAAAAAAAAGTTTAGAGTTTTAAATCCGGATATAATTGGCTTTCAAGAGATCGATTACAACTCTTCGAGATCATTTGGGATAAACCAACAAGAAGAAATTGCAAATTTGGGGTATGCTCATATCGGACAAGTAGTGAATTGGGATGAAACTTATGTGCCTTTCCCTTATTATCCTATCTCAGCACATTTTGGAAAAATAAATTCAGGACAATCTATTTTAAGTAAATACCCTATTCTAGAACATACAAGAATTGTGTTGGAACGTGATAAAACAAATTGGTTTTATAGAGACGCTTTTTATCTAGATAGAATACTTCAAGTAGCAAAGATACGGTTGGATAATATGAAAGAAATCATTGTTATGAATTTGCATTTAGATGCATTTAATAAGGAATTGAGAAAAGTTCAATTTGAATTTGTTATGACTAAATACGACAATTATAAAAAGGAATTTCCAGTAATCTTAATGGGAGATTTTAATAGCGATCCTACATATCTCAATCCTATAATAAATGAGTTGTTAAACGATGATTCACTTGGAAATGCAGCATTTAAGAAAGAAAATTATTCATTGACTTTCAATACAGATGTTCCTTTCGAAAGATTGGATTTTATTTTTTATGACAAATCTCAAATTGAGATGATTGATTCAAGAGTATTGGAAGAATTTGGAGAAGCTTCTGATCATTATCCTGTTTATATGCAATTTAAGTTTATATAAATTTTTTATAAATTCATTTCCTATTTTAATATATAAGCCTTGGTTATATAGTCTAATTTTGGATATTTTTCTTTTAAATAGGTATTTCCTTTTGAGTAAATTGTGATTTGGTTTTTTGCTGGATTCTCACCATAATCTGCATAAAATTTTTGTGCATTTTCCATTCCTCTGATAATTTTTGCAACAACAGGAAATCCTTTTACACCACCAGAATTAAGATTGTCCAATCTTGGATTGTCTTTCATATTGATGAAAATCTGTGTTGTACGCGATTTTTTTCCTCCTCTTGCAAATGAAATTGTCATTGAATCATTTTTTTGGAGTACTGGTTCATCATTCATTTTGTATTTTTTCCAAGAGTTATTTAATTCGGAATTATCATGAATTCCAAATTGAACGACAAATTTCGGAAGAACCCTAAAAATGGCAATATCAGTATAGAAATCATTTTTTATGAGTTGATATAATCTATCAACACCTTCTGGAGACCATTCTCGCTTTGCTTCTATGTCAAAACTTCCTTGTGTAGTTTCAAATCGTGCTTTAAAATATTCTGGCGCTTGCTTTTCCGTCCAACTTTCTTTAAAAATTTTAGGGCTACAAGAAATAAATAATAGGAATAAACTGAGGTAAATTATATTTTTCATTAATCTTTTGTGTAATTAAATTTTACGGTTTCTATAGAACCATCTTTTTGGTGAATGTCTACATAAACATTCATTTCGTTTTCACTTATTTTTTCAAATGTCATTCCTTCAAATACAACTTTATTTCTAGTGATTTCTTTTAAAGGAAAATCTATAGTTTCATCTTTGGCCTCCCAACCTTTTAAATCATTATTGAAGTGTTTTAATTGTAAAATTAAAGTGTTTTTAACTTGTCTAATAATTTCAATCTCATAGAAGGAAACCTTGTTGTCATTTATCAATTTAAAAGTTGCCATCATCGAATCTCCGGAAGGTTCACTCCAGTTTTCTTCAACATCTCCTCCAAATGCTTTTCCTTTCCAGTTTCCTGAAATCCAAGATACATTTTTTAATATTGGAGATAATTTTCCAAGAAGAGTATTTGTGATTTTTTTAGGGGAATCAACAATTATTTCCTCTCCTACAATTGCAATTTTATTCCCATCTGGACTGATAGCTATACGCGTAATATTTTCAATTCCATATTCTTCAAGAGAACTGATTTTTATCCAATTAGAATCAATATTTGGAGAAAACTTATATAGGTTATTACCTTTTCCCATTAGAATTGTTCCGTTTGGAGTCCAGCATAGATCTTCAACTTTTTTAAGTGTATTGGTAATAAGGTTATTTGTACGTTTTTTTGGATTAAAAGATCGAATTTCCCATTTATCATTTGCTTTAGAAATATAACTTATTAAGTTGCTGTTTGGAATTTTATGCAATGAGCGACCAATATTTTTTATAATAGTATCGTGTTTATGTGTTCTTATATTTGATGATACTAACGATAAGACATCTCCATCGAGAACAGAAGAAATGATTGTTTTTTTATTGTACCATGTATGATATCCTACTACTAAATCCTTTAATAAAACTTTAAAAGAACCATTATTTATATCATATTGATATAGTAATTGTTTTCCATTCTTATCTAGACGAATGGAAGAAATCGCATTCTTATTTGGAATTTTTAATGGTGAATATTCACTGCCTACGGTAGAAGTGATCCAATTATTTATTTGATTATCAATATTGTATTTTGCAATATCTGTTTGCCCATTTTTCGTTTTAGCATAAAGAATTGTGTTATTATTTATAAATGATGGCTGATTGTCATAACCTTCATTGTTAGAAATATTTTTATAATTTGAAAGTATAATTTCCTCTCCATTAATTTCTATGTCAAATAGAAACACATCTGTATTGGGTTGTGCATAACTTAGGATGGAAATAAATAAGAAAACAGATAGGAATTGATATTTCATCTTTGTTTTTTTTAAGTAATCAAATTTAACAAAAAAAACCCAAAGCATTTGCTTTGGGTTTTTTAGATTAATAGGAATTTAAATTTAGAAGCAGTATTTACTCTCTGCTTTCACTTTTTCAGCAATTTCGATACGTAAATCTACAATATCTGGATAGTTAGCATATTTAGTAAATCGTTTCAAGCCCATTAACATCATACGTTGCTCATCTCCTTCGGCAAAAGAAATAATACTTTCTTTCCCTTTTTCTTCAACAATGTCTACAGCATGATATAAGTATAGTTTTGCCATTGCAATCTGAACAGATTGAGCATCTTCACCAAAACGTTTTGCATTTTTTTCAGTTCTTAAAATCGTTGACTCTGCCATATAGATTTCAATTAAGATATCTGCAGCAGCAATTAATAATTGTTGATGATCTTCAAGATCTGGTCCATATTTTTGTACAGCACCTCCTGCAACCATTAAGAATGTTTTCTTTAGTTTTGCGATCATTTCTTTTTCTTCTGCAAATAATTCAGAATAATCTGGAGTATCAAAAGAAGGAATTCCCATTAATTCTTCTTGTACCTTTGATGCAGGACCTAATAAATCAACATGACCTTTCATTGCTTTTTTAACTAGCATTCCTACTGAAAGCATACGGTTAATTTCGTTTGTTCCTTCATAAATTCTAGCAATACGAGCATCTCTCCATGCTGATTCCATTGGTGATTCTTCAGAGAATCCCATACCTCCAAAAATTTGGATACCTTCATCAGCACAATTTTGAACATCTTCAGATACAGCAACTTTTAAGATAGAACACTCTATTGCATATTCTTCTACTCCTTTTAATTCAGCTTCTTGATGAGTATTACCTTCCGCTTCTCTTAAAGCAATACGATCTTCAATATTTTTAGCAGCTCTATACGTTGCAGATTCTCCAGCATATGTGCTTGTAGCCATTTCTGCTATTTTAGTTTTAATAGCACCAAAGTCTGAAATAGCAGTTTTAAATTGTTTACGCTCGTTAGCATACTTTACAGCTATTGATAATACTCTACGTTGAGAATCTAAACATGCCGCAGCTAATTTTATACGTCCTACGTTTAAGGCATTCATAGCAATCTTAAATCCTTCACCACGACCAGCTAACATATTTTCAACAGGAACAACAGTATCGTTAAAGAATACTTGACGTGTTGAAGACGCACGAATCCCTAATTTATGTTCTTCTTCTCCCATTGAAATTCCATTTGGACTATTTGCGTCATATTCAACGATAAATCCCGTAATGTTCTTATCATCTTCGATACGTGCAAATACAATCATCAAACTACAAAAACCTGCATTTGAAATCCACATTTTCTGTCCGTTGATCTTATATGATTTGCCATCTTCAGATAAAGTAGCCGTAGTTTTTCCAGAGTTTGCATCAGATCCTGCTCCAGGTTCAGTTAAACAATAAGCTCCGAACCATTCTCCAGTTGCAAGTTGAGGTACGTATTTTTGTTTTTGTTCTTCAGTTCCATACAATGTGATTGGCATCGTTCCGATTCCTGTATGTGCTCCAAATGCAGTACTGAAAGATCCAGTTCCACTTGAAATATAATCACATGTAAGACATGTTGAAACAAATCCCATTCCTAGACCACCATAGGCTTCTGGAACAGCAACACCCAAGAAACCAAGTTCTCCAGCTTTACGCATTACTTCTTCTGTCAATGCGAAATCTTTAGCTTCAAATCTCGGTTTGTGAGGAATAATTTCTCTGTCATTAAATTCCATAACAGCTTCCTTCATCATTGTTTGTTCTTCTGAAAAATCTTCAGGAGTAAAAACATCTTCACATTTTGTTTCTTTTACAAGGAATTGTCCTCCTCTTAATAAATCTGCCATTGTTTTATTTTTATTGGATTTATAGATTCAAGAATCAGGAATCAAGACGTTTT
>CAJQNZ010000046.1 GCA_905479835.1 uncultured Flavobacteriaceae bacterium | reverse complement strand
TTTTCTGCCCTAAATCTTCTGGATTTATAATTTGTTCTCCATTCTTCGTGAAGAACTTAAATCCGCTTGTTAACGAAATTTCATCATAACCATCTAAAGCATGAATAATTCCGTAATTGATATCTTCTTCTTGTAAAATGTAATTATACAAACGTGCAACTTCCATATTAAAAGTACCTAACATATGGTTCTTAGGCGAACTTGGGTTTACCAAAGGGCCTAGCATATTAAAGAACGTTTTTAATGCCAACGCTTTTCTTGTTGGCCCAACCGCTTTCATTGCCGGATGAAATTTTGGAGCATGTAAAAAACAAATATTTGCTTTTTCTAGCTGCTCTTTTAAAACGTTTTGATCATTTGTAAAATTGTAACCAAAACTTTCTAACATATCTGAAGAACCCGACTGAGAAGACACAGAATAATTACCGTGTTTTGCTACTTTTTGTCCGGTACCTGCAACGATAAATGATGTTAAGGTTGATATATTGAAGGTGTCTTTTCCATCGCCACCAGTTCCTACGATATCTATGGTGTTATAATCTGATAAATCTACTTTTATAGCCAATTCCATTAATGCATCTCTAAAACCTGCAAGTTCATTTGCGGTAATTGGGCGCATCATAAAAACAGTCATAAATGACGATAAATGCGCATCATTATATTTCTCTGAAGCAATGTCAATCAAAATTTGTTTTGCTTCCAGTTTTGATAGTTTCTTATGTTGGTATAGATCGTTTAATATTGTTTTCATTACGAATTTGCTTCTATAAAATTTCTAACTATTTGCTCTCCAACTTCCGTTAATATACTCTCAGGATGAAATTGAACTGCACTTATATTGAATTCTTTATGTCTAATTGCCATAATTCCTCCATCTTCATCAATTGCCGTAATTTCTAATTCTTCTGATAACGTATCCTTGTCTGCTATCCAAGAATGATATCGTGCTGCTGGAAATTTAGTGGGAACATTCTTAAAGATAACACTATCTTCTTTTATCACTTCCATTTCTGTTGCTACTCCATGAAAAACCTTATCCATATTTATGATTTTTCCACCGAAAACTTCTGTAATTGCTTGTAATCCTAAACAAACTCCAAAAACAGGTTTCTTACTTGCATAGGTTGCAATAACATCTTTCAAAATTCCCGCTTCATCAGGAATTCCTGGTCCAGGAGAAAGCATAATAATATCGTAATTATTAATTGCTTCTAAACTTATTTCATCATTACGAAAAACATCAGGATACATTCCAGTAATTTTCTCAACCATATGTACCAAATTATAGGTAAACGAATCGTAATTATCTAATATTAATATTTTCATTCTAAATATTTTCTGCTAATAACAACGCTTTTTTCAAGGCTGCTAATTTATTATTTACTTCTTGCAATTCCTTTTCTTCATCACTGTGAATGACAATTCCTGCTCCTGCTTGATAATACAGCACATTATTTTTACTTACAAATGATCTGATAGCAATTGCTAAATTTACAGAACCATCTAAACCAATAATTCCTACTGCACCTCCATAAAATCCTCTTGATTGATTTTCATATTTATCAATTAATTCCATCGCTTTGTATTTTGGTGCTCCACTTAATGTTCCTGCTGGAAAAGTATCCCCAACTATTTCTATTGGATTTCCTTTAATTTGTCCTTTTACCGTAGAAACTAAATGAATAACATGACTGAAATACTGTACTTCTTTAAACACCTCAACAGTTACGTTATCAGCGTGTTTACTCAAATCGTTTCTTGCCAAATCAACCAACATTACATGCTCAGCAGTTTCTTTTTTATCTTCTGATAATTTCTTCCCTAACTTTATATCTTCTGCCATATCTCCAGTTCTTCTAAAAGTTCCAGCGATAGGGTTGATTGTTGCTTTTCCTGCTCCTATTTTTATCTGTGCTTCTGGTGAAGAACCCATCAATTTAAAAGAACCATAATCAAAATAAAATAAATATGGTGAAGGATTTATAGAGCGCAATGCTCTATATACATTGAATTCATCACCTTTAAACTCTTGTTGAAACTGTCTAGATAAAACCAGTTGAAATACATCCCCTCTTTTACAATGAGCTTTTGCTTTTATAACATACTCTTTAAAATCTTCATCTTTACAGTTTGAAGTTTCATCACCTTGTATTTCAAATTTTTGAGTATTGAACGTTTGCGCTTCAATAATCGTTTCAATTTCTGAAATTCTTGATTCCGTTCCTTCTTCAATATTCTCAATCAATGTCATTTCATCATTAAAATGATTGATTGCAATAATAAATCGATAAAAACTATACTGCATGTGAGGAATAGCAGATGGCGCATCTGGATTACTAAGTTTAATCGTTTCAAAATATTGAACTGAATCAAAAGTAGTGTATCCATATAATCCGTTATACGATTGTAGGCTATCATCACAATCCAACTCAATACTTTTAGTAAAATTATCAAACAATGAATAGAAATTTGAATCTATTGTTTTATTCTCTAATTCTTTTCCATAAAGCGAAGTTAAAAACTTATATTTATCAACTTTCATTGATAAGACAGGCTCTATACAGATAAAAGAATAACTTTCTTCTTTACTATGATAATCTGAACTTTCTAATAACAAACTATTGGCATACTTGTCACGAAAACGTAAATAGAGTCCTACTGGAGTAACTGTATCTGAAATACGAGTAGTACTGATTGTTTTAAATTTAATTTTATTCATATCTAGTTGTCAGGTCGAGCGCAGTCTAGACCTCTTTTAATCATTTTTCTATATTAATCGCTCGAGGCGACGATAGTTAAAATAAAAAAGGCTTATCGTGAGATAAGCCTTTTTTGTTTATATTTTAATAATATATAGGATTCTTCTCACTTATTTAATAAGAGAGTTCCACCACCATATGTTATTGTTAATTTTCATATTTGTTTCAATACTACAAATGTAAATAGTTTTTAAATTAATCAACATTTTTTTTAATAAAATACGTTTCAGTTGAAAAATGGTAAAATTTACACAAAAAAACATTGTTTTGATTTCATTTTATTTTAAATATTAAATTTAAAGTTAAATATTATAACCATAAATACATTTTTTGTTTTCATAAAATAATAATAAAACGTTATTTGCATTATAATTAAAATAACATCTCGGTTTCGTCCGAGAATACAAAAGATAAAATTATGTGTGGAATAGTATGTGCGTTTGACTTAAAAGAAAAATCAGAGAGTTTACGTCCTCAAATATTGGAAATGGCAAAGAAAATTCGCCATAGAGGTCCAGATTGGAGTGGAATATATAGTGATGAGAAATCTATAATGGCCCATGAAAGATTGGCTATTGTAGATCCAGCGTCTGGAAAACAACCATTATTGAGTGAAGATGAAAAATTGATTTTGGCTGCAAATGGAGAAATCTATAATCATAGAGAGTTAAGAAAGCAATTTGACGGGAAGTATAATTTTCAGACGGAATCGGATTGTGAAGTCATATTGGCATTATACAAAGAAAAAGGATTTGATTTTGTTGATGAAATGAATGGAATTTTTGGCTTTGCTATTTATGATGTAGAAAAAGACGAATACTTTATCGCAAGAGATCATATGGGAATCATTCCGTTATATATTGGTTGGGATATCAACGGAACTTTTTATGTTGCTTCAGAATTGAAAGCATTAGAGGGAGTTTGTACTAAAATACAATTGTTTCCTCCAGGACATTACTTATCTAGTAAAGATGGAGAATTTGTTCAATGGTACAAAAGAGATTGGTCAGATTATGACGCTGTAAAAGATAATGAAACAAGTATTAAAGAAGTAAAAGAAGCTCTAGAAGCAGCGGTTCACAGACAATTAATGTCTGATGTCCCTTATGGAGTTTTATTATCTGGAGGCTTAGATTCATCCGTTACATCTGCTATTGCGAAGAAATACTCGCAGAAAAGGATTGAATCTGATGATGAATCAGAGGCATGGTATCCTCAATTACACTCTTTCTCTGTAGGTCTTGAAGGTTCTCCAGATTTAGCTGCAGCAAGAAAAGTTGCAGATCATATAAAAACTATTCATCATGAAATAAAATTTACGATTCAAGAAGGCTTAGACGCTATAAAAGATGTTATTTACAACATTGAAACCTATGATATTACAACAATTCGTTCATCAACACCAATGTATTTAATGGCGCGTGTTATTAAATCTATGGGAATAAAAATGGTATTGTCTGGAGAAGGTGCTGATGAGATTTTTGGAGGTTATTTATATTTCCATAAAGCACCAAATGCTCAAGAATTTCATGAAGAAACTGTTAGAAAATTAGATAAACTTCACATGTATGATTGCTTAAGAGCCAATAAAAGTTTAATGGCTTGGGGAATAGAAGGACGCGTACCATTCCTTGACAAAGAGTTTATGGATGTTGCAATGCGCATCAATCCTCAAGATAAAATGATTAACGGTGAGCGAATGGAAAAATGGGTGATCCGAAAAGCATTTGAAGATATGATTCCTGAGAGTGTTGCTTGGAGACAAAAAGAGCAGTTTTCTGACGGAGTTGGTTATGACTGGATTGATACTTTAAAAGAAGTTGTTGATAAAGAAGTAACAGATGAACAATTGGCAAACGCTAAATTCAGATTTCCAATTCAAACGCCAACAAACAAAGAAGAGTTTTATTATAGAACTATTTTTGAAGAACATTTCCCAAGTGATACTGCCGCTTTAAGTGTACCACAAGAAGCAAGTGTTGCGTGTAGCACTGCAACTGCTCTAGAATGGGATGAAGCATTCAAAAATATGAATGAACCATCTGGAAGAGCAATTGCTAATGTCCATGATGATTCTTATTAAGTATAAAATTATAATTTTCTTAACTACATAACCTTCAAGTATTCTTGAAGGTTTTTTAGTATATTTGCTATTCATGAAAAATCTCAAAATGAAAAAATATTTTCTTTACCTCATTCTGTTTATTCCAATTTTAAGTTTTAGCCAAAAGACTGAAAAAATAAAAGGAAATAAAATTGTCTCTATACAAGAAACCAAAATTGATTCATTTAAAATCATTTCTATTGGAGATAATTTTAAAATAAATCTTCTGGAAGGTAAACCAATGATTAAAATAGAAACGGATGAGAATTTACATGACGTAATTGAATTTGAAGTAGATAATAACACCTTATCATTTGGATTAAATAAAAAAATTACAACTAAGAAAAAATTAAATATTACTATTTATTATCCTTCTACCATAACTTCTATTATAACTCAAGACAATGCAGAAATCAATTCATTGTCAACAATGATTCTTAACAGTTTAAATTTAAAAACTGGAGGGACTTCTAAAGTAGATCTTGATATTGAAACAAGTATTTTTAATTATACCAATCATGAAAGAGGTAGATCGGAATTAAAAGTAGTTGCAGATTCAATAACAATTTCTTTAAGAGATAATAGTAAATTAAAAGGACATTTTAAATCTCCTAAACTAGTTACTAGCATGTATGATCGATCTTCTACTGAATTAAAAGGTGAAGTTGATAGTTTATATGTTGATTTAAATAACCGAAGCTCATTTGACAGTAAAGATTTAGAAGCTCAATATTGTGAACTAGTAACTCTAGAGAACTCAAAAGCTGCAATTACTATTTCTGAAGAACTTTATATCAAGGCTAAAGGCAATAGTGATATTAACATCTATAATGATCCTCAAATTATTTTAGAAGAATTTACAGAAACTGCAACACTATATAAAAGACAAATCAAAGAAAAATGAAACATTTACTAAATGTTCACAAACACTTAAGAAAAATAAGTGTAGTGAGTAAAAAAACAACCTTATCAGTACTAATAATCATAGCGATAATTAGCTGTAAAACAGAAACAAAAATTGATACACAAGTAAAAGAAGATGCGCAAGCATTTTTGGATGTGTATACCAAAACTTTCCAGAGTTTATACTACGCATCTGCAGAAGCAGAATGGGCTGCAAACACTCGTATAGTTGAGAGTGACACAATCAACGCTTATAATGTTCAGAAAACTGGTGAAGCATATGCGAAATTTACAGGGAGTAAAGAAGTGATAGAGAAAACAACAAATTTTCTTGAGAAAAAAGATCAATTAGATTTGGTTCAAGTCCGTCAATTAGAAAGCATTTTATATGCAGCGGCTAACAACCCAGAAACAGTATCAGAAATTGTAAAAGAAAGAATTACTGCTGAAACTGCTCAAAATGCTGCCTTATTTAGTCATGATTTTAAAGTAGATGGAAAATCAGTTTCTACAGGAGATATTGACGGAATATTGAGAGAATCTAACAATGAGGCAGAACGTTTAAAAAACTGGGAAGCGTCTAAAGAAGTTGGTAAAAACTTAAAAGATGGATTAGAAAACTTAGTTGGATTACGCAACAAAACTGTGCGGGCTTTAGGCTATGATGATTATTTCTCATACCAAGTTTCTGACTACGGAATGAATCGTGGTGAAATGATGACAGAAATGAGAAAAATGGTTCAAGAAGTTTGGCCATTGTACAGAGAATTGCATACTTGGGCGAGATATAATTTAGCAGATAAATACAAAGCAGAAGTTCCGGAATATCTTCCTGCACATTGGTTACCAAATCGTTGGGGACAAGATTGGAGTGCATTGGTAAATGTTGAAGGTCTTGATATTGATGCTGCATTGAAAGATAAGGATCCTGAATGGATAGTGAAAGAAGGAGAAGATTTCTTTGTGAGTATTGGATTCGATCCATTGCCAAAAAGTTTTTATGAAAAATCTAGTATGTATCCTGCTCCTGCAGATGCAGATTATAAGAAGAATAATCATGCTTCTGCATGGCATATGAACTTAGAAAATGATTTACGTTGTTTAATGAGCGTAGAAGCTACTGCTGATTATTATGAAACTATTCATCATGAATTAGGACATATCTATTACTACCAAGCCTATACAAATCCTGATGTACCGCCATTATTAAGAGGAGGAGCAAATCGTGGGTATCATGAAGCTATTGGAAGTTTACTTGGATTGGCAGCAATGCAAAAACCTTTTTTAGCAGCAAAAGGTTTGGTTGATGCTGATGCTAAAGTTGACGAAACTCAAAAATTATTAAAAGAAGCCTTGAGTAATATTGTTTTCTTACCGTTTGCTGCAGGTGTAATGAGTGATTTTGAAAACACACTATATGCAGAAAACTTACCAAAAGATGAGTACAACAAAAAATGGTGGGAATTGGCTAAAAAATATCAAGGAATGGTTCCTCCATCAGAAAGAGGCGAAGAATATTGCGATGCTGCTTCAAAAACACATATAAATAATGATGCTGCTCAGTATTATGATTATGCTATCTCTTATATCTTATTATTCCAATTCCATGATCATATTTCTAAAAATATCTTGAAGCAAGATCCGCATGCTACTAATTATTTTGGAAGCAAAGAAGTAGGAACATTCTTAAAAGGTATTTTATCTCAAGGAGCTAATTGTGATTGGAATGAATTGCTGAAAGAAACTTTAGGAAGTGGAATGAGTGCAAAACCTATGTTAGAGTATTTCGCTCCATTAAACGAGTATTTAAAAGAACAAAATGAAGGTAGAACACATACACTACCAGAAACTATATAATCTTAAATTGATTGACTAAAAAATCCCGCTATTGCGGGATTTTTTAGTTTTATTAGATTTATTTTTTATTCTAAAGCTCCCAAATAACGTTCAGAATCCAACGCTGCCATGCAACCTGTTCCGGCTGCTGTAACTGCTTGTCTGTATTCCTTATCTTGCACATCACCTGCAGCAAAAACACCTGGTAAATTTGTCTTGGTTGATTTTCCTTTGGTAATCAAATAACCAACATCATCCATATCCAATATTCCTTTAAAAATATCAGTATTTGGTTTATGACCTATCGCAATAAAAACTCCCATAACAGGAATATCTGTTTTCTCTTTGGTAATATTATTAACAACTCTAACTCCATCAACAACATTAT
>CAJQNZ010000045.1 GCA_905479835.1 uncultured Flavobacteriaceae bacterium | reverse complement strand
TCTAGAGTGAATGTAACAGTAAATGGAATTCCATACAACGATGCTGAAAGTCAAGGAACATTTTGGGTAAATATGGGTGATTTTGCTTCGTCAACACAAAGTTTACAACTACAACGTGGAGTTGGAACATCAACCAATGGTTCTGGAGCATTTGGTGCAAGTTTAAATATTCTTACTGATGCTGTTTCTGAAGAAGCAAACGGAGAAATTTCAAATTCAATTGGATCTTACGGAACAAGAAAACATACAGTGAAATTTTCTACAGGAAAACTAAACGATCATATCGAAATTGCTGGTAGATTATCTAATATTTATTCTGATGGATATGTTGATAGAGCATTTACTGACTTAAAATCATACTTTCTACAAGGTTCTTACAAAGATGAAAATACATTGATAAAAGCCATTACTTTTGGAGGAAAAGAAAGAACATATCAAGCTTGGTTTGGATTAACTGCTGATGAATTAAAAGAAGACAGAAGGCAGAATCCGTACACATACGAAAATGAAGTTGATGATTATGGACAAAATCATTATCAATTGCATTGGAATGAAAAATTAAACGAAAATTGGTCTACAAACTTAGGTTTAAACTATACTAAAGGTGCTGGTTTCTTTGAGCAATTTAAAGATGGTGAAGATGCAGCAGACTTTAATAATTTAATTTTTGATGGAAGTGATGTTATTGTAAGACGTTGGTTAGAAAATGATTTTTACGTCTTTAATTTCAACACCAACTACAAAACTGAAAAATTAAATTTGATAACAGGAATCTCTTATTCAAACTATACAGGAGATCACTTTGGTGAAGTAATTTGGGGTTCAGATTTAGAAGCAAACACTTCTATAAATGATCGTTATTATTTTTCTGATGCTTCAAAATCTGACTTTTCTTTATTTGCAAAAGCAACATTTGATATCAATGAAAAAATTGCTGCGTATGTTGATATACAAGGTCGTTTTGTAAATTATCAAACAGAAGGAATTACTTCAGATATTGTTCCAATTGATGTAGATGCAGATTTTAATTTCTTTAATCCTAAAGTTGGATTGACTTATAAAATCAATGATAAAAACAATTTATATACTTCATTTGCAGTAGCAAATAGAGAACCAAACAGAAACGATTTTGAAGGTGGAGTTTCAACACATGAAACTTTGAATGATTTAGAATTTGGATGGCGTTTAAAAAACGAAAACATCAAATTAAACACCAATATTTATTATATGGATTATAAGAATCAGTTAGTTTTAACTGGTGCTCTAGATGATGTTGGTGCTCCAATAAGAACTACTTCTGGAGAAAGTTATCGTTTAGGTTTAGAGATTGATGCTGCAATTAGAATTTCTGATAAATTTTCTATCCAACCAAATGCTTCTTTTAGCACAAATAAAAACAAAGATTTTGTAGCGACTATCGATGGCGAATTAGAAAATTTAGGAAACACTAACTTGGCATTTTCTCCTGATGTAGTAATTGGAAATATATTTAATTACAAACCATTAGATAATTTTCAATTCTCATTTTTATCTAAATATGTTGGTAAACAATATATGAGTAATTTTAGTAGTGAGATTTCTAAAAACGATGTGTTGGATAGTTTTTTTACAAGCGATTTAAACATTGTTTATGAAATAGAAACTACCAAAGTTTTTAATTCGATTGTATTTACTGCATTATTAAATAATATTTTTAATACCGAATATGTTGATAGAGGATATTATTATACTTTTGATGATACTTGGTCTGTTCCTGGAGAAACAACAACTTTAGATGGTGCTGGATACTATCCGCAAGCAACAAGAAATTTTTTAGTTGGTGTGACAATGAAGTTTTAGAACAAAGAAAGGTTTTAAGAAGTAATTAAAGTTTTTTTTGTTCTCGGATAAGTGCTTTTACTCTTTCTTCAAACGTTGATTCATTAATAGGTAAAATGATACTTTCAAACAAATTCACAAACTTTTGAGAATGTTTTGTAGAGCGCATCGTTTCCATATTTATATGAATAAAATTTGACCACATTACAGATTTTAATTCTGTTTTGTCTTCATTATACATTCTAAATTCTACCATTGTACTCAAAGGAGTCAATTTTATTATTTGAGATTGGATTATTACAATTTCAGATAAATTTGCAGGTTTCAAGTATGTAATTTGATTTGAACCTGTAACCCAACCAACGCCTTGTGTTTGAGCGATATTTAAGTAATCAAAATTGTAATTATCAATTAACTCATCTTCTCGAACATTCACAAAATAATCTATATATTTAGAGTTGTTTAAGTGTTTAAAAGGGTCACAATCTTGAAACCTTATTTTCCTCTTTCCTTCTAATATCTTATTCATTGCTGATTTTTTTGATTGTTTCAAAATGCATATTGGTGTGTAAATGAGTAAAATAAAGCATCTCCCTTATGGACAATTTTCCAATGAGAGGATGTGGTAATACATAAATATCTAATTTTTTTTCATCCCAACTATTTAAGGATTTTATTAATTTTTTAGTTTGAATTTTATAATCATTCAATAAATAATTCCTATCTGTTGTATCGTTTTCAGGTCCAAAAGGATTTCGAGTTGGCGTAAGTCCTGCCGATATTGCTGTGTTATATTTAGTTAGAACTTCATCATATGATTTAAATGCTCTATTCATTTTACCAAACTTATAACTCAGTAAAAATTTTGGAACTTGAAGTGCTTTTGTCAAGGGTTTTATTGACTTTGTAAGATGCTCAATATTCCCATTTACTGACCATTTTCCATCTATAGAATTCGTAACTTCTTGATACGTTAAGGTCTCGACATAAGATATAACTTCATCTGTTATTTTTTTGATATCATCTACTATATCTTGTTTTTTCATGCCAATATTCTTTTCTATTTATTAATTATGAGAAGAAATAAAAAAACCAGAATATTAATTCTGGTTTTTAAAAGTTTACTTTTTATCTAGTTCTATTGCACATGTACTTTTTCCTAGCAAGGAATAAATACCACAAGTTCCCATAAGTGATGTAAGTAATAATACAATTGAAATTGCATATAGAACATAAGTTATCCATGCTGCTTCAAATTGTCCACTGTAAGCAAAATAAGCCGCAATTAATGCCAAGATGATTCGAATCATCTTATCTATTTTTCCAACATTTTTATTCATAATTGTATGTTTTAAATTATTGTCTGTTTGTGATTTCTTTTTCTTTTTCTATCCAATCAGTTATTCCTCCTTCAAGGTCATAAATTTTAGTGAAACCTGCTTCTTTCAATTGAGTTGATGCTTTAGCACTTCTTCCACCACTTTTACAATACACATAAACAGGTTTGCTTTTATCCAATAATGACATTTGATTTAAAAAATCATCATCAAAGAAATTAATATTTTTAGCATTTTTGATATATCCTTCTTGATATTCTTCTTGAGTTCGAATATCTATTAACTGGATGTTAGTGTCTAACTTCTGTAAATCAACAACCGAAATTAATTCAACTACATCTGCCTGAACAATTTCTTTTTGTTTACAAGAACAGCTTACAAAAATTATTGCAACCATTGTCAATATTATACTTTTTATTATTCTCATTTTATCGATATTTTCTTATGATATGTGTCTCTATTAAGATCTAAAGTAAAAATTTATATATTCCACAATACGATTAAAATAATTCTCCTGTAGTTCTTCCTTTAATTTTTCCTAAGTGTTTGTAAGCCAATTCGGTAACTTCTCTTCCTCTAGGTGTACGCATAATAAAACCTTGCTGAATTAAAAAAGGTTCATAAACTTCTTCTATTGTTTCTGTGTTCTCACTGACTGCCGTTGCCAATGTGCTTATTCCTACAGGACCACCCTTAAATTTATCTATTATGGTCGTTAGAATTTTATTATCCATTTCATCAAGACCATGAGCATCTACCTGTAGTGCTCCAAGTGCATACTTTGCAATTTCAATATTGATAGTACCATCTCCTTTTATTTGAGCAAAATCACGAACTCTACGAAGTAAAGAATTTGCTATTCTCGGTGTTCCTCTACTTCTACCAGCAATTTCAATCGCAGCTTCCATCGAAATAGGCACATTCAATATCATTGCACTCCGTTGAACTATTGTAGTTAAAAGTTCTGTTTTATAATACTGTAATCTACTACTGATCCCAAAACGTGCTCGCATTGGTGCTGTAAGCAATCCAGAACGTGTTGTTGCTCCGACTAGTGTAAATGGTTCCAAATCTATCTGAACTGAACGTGCATTGGGCCCAGATTCAATCATAATATCTATTCGAAAATCTTCCATCGCAGAATATAAATACTCTTCTACAATAGGACTTAACCGATGAATTTCATCAATAAATAATACATCTCGTTCGCTAAGATTGGTTAACAATCCTGCTAAATCTCCTGGTTTATCCAATACAGGTCCTGAAGTAATCTTAATTCCCACATTCAATTCATTGGCTAAAATATGAGCCAATGTTGTCTTACCAAGTCCTGGAGGTCCATGAAATAAGGTGTGATCTAGCGCTTCTCCTCTATGATTGGCTGCCTGAACGAAAATCTGTAAGTTTTCTAGTACTTGATCTTGACCGGTAAAATCATCAAATGATAACGGACGTAATTTCTTTTCTACGTCCAATTCTTCATTGGTCAAATTAAAGTTTTCTGGATTTAAATTTTCATTCATACACAAATATACTGAAATAAAAAACCTTTCTATTTTATAATAGAAAGGTTTTTTTATGAATTTATTTATTTAATTATGTTGGTTCCTCACCTTCCATTAATGGAACAGTCTGACATACCCAATCTTCCTCATATCCTGGTTTACTATAATCATAAGCCCATCGTTTTACTTCTGGAATTTCTCCAGGCCAGTTTCCGTGAATATGCTCAACAGGAGTTGTCCATTCTAGTGTATTGGACTTCCAAGGGTTTTGAGTTGCCTTTTTCCCTTTATATATACTCCAAAAGAAGTTTCCTAAAAAGATTAATTGTGCTGCTCCTCCTACTAAAGCAAACATTGTAATTATGATATTGATATCTGATAAATCGTCAAAATATGGAAAAGCAGTATTCGTATAATATCTACGAGGTAAACCTGCAAGACCTACAAAGTGCATTGGAAAGAAAACACCATATGCTGCAATTGCAGAAATCCAAAAATGCCAATACCCCAAAGTTTTATTCATTAACCTTCCAAACATTTTTGGGAACCAGTGGTACACTCCTGCAAACATTCCATAAATCGCAGATACCCCCATCACCAAATGAAAGTGTGCAACAACGAAATACGTATCATGAACGTTGATGTCTAGAGCACTATCACCAAGAATTAATCCTGTCAATCCTCCAGATAAAAATGTAGAAACCAATCCTATAGAAAATAACATAGCAGGATTCATTTGTAAGTTTCCTCTCCAAAGTGTTGTGATGTAATTAAACCCTTTTACTGCAGATGGAATTGCAATTAATAATGTCGTAAATGTAAATACAGATCCTAAAAATGGATTCATCCCTGTAATAAACATATGGTGACCCCATACAATCGTAGATAGAAAAGCTATCGCTATAATTGAACCAATCATTGCACGATACCCAAAAATAGGTTTACGTGAATTGGTAGCAATAACTTCAGATGTTATTCCTAATGCTGGCAATATTACAATATAAACTTCTGGATGACCTAAGAACCAAAATAAGTGTTCAAATAAAATAGGAGATCCTCCTTGATAATGCAATACACCACCATCAATAAATATATCTGACAAATAAAATGACGTTCCAAAACTCCTATCAAAAATCAACAATAATGCAGCTGATAATAATACTGGAAAAGACACAACTCCGATAATTGCTGTTACGAAAAATGCCCATATTGTTAATGGTAAACGTGTCATTTTCATTCCTACAGTACGAAGGTTTAATACAGTTACAATATAATTTAAGGCTCCTAATAAAGAAGAAGCAACAAATATTGCCATAGAGACTAACCATAAAGTCATTCCTGTTCCAGATCCAGGTATTGCTTGAGGCAATGCACTCAGAGGTGGATAAATTGTCCATCCTGCAGATGCTGGTCCTGCTTCAACAAATAATGAAATAAGCATGATTACACTTGATAAAAAGAATAACCAGTAAGAAACCATATTTAAGAATCCTGAGGCCATATCCCTTGCTCCAATCTGTAATGGAATTAAAAGGTTACTAAAAGTTCCACTCAATCCAGCAGTTAATACGAAAAATACCATAATAGTACCATGAATCGTAACAAGTGCCAAATAAATGTCTGGAGTCATAACACCTCCATCTTGATGACGACCTAAGAATGCTTCTATCAAAGAAAATGAATGGTCTGGCCATGCAATCTGTAAACGGAATAACATTGACATAAATATCCCAATAACTCCCATAACAATACCTGTTATTAAGTATTGCTTAGAAATCATTTTATGATCCTGGCTAAAAACGTATTTAGTAATGAATGTTTCTTTATGATGATGATCTGACATAATCTATATTTTGTAATGTAGTAACTTATTGTTTTAAAATTTGAGTCATTGATTGTTGTCCTGCGAGCCATTTATTAAAATCATCCTCTTCTTCAACAATAATATTCATTTGCATGTTATAATGTGAAGCTCCACATATTTTATTACATAATAATAGGTAATTAAATTCATATGAATCTTCTCCTTTTTCAGCTCTTATTTTATTAATATTTTCAACTTTAGCAATAATATGCTTGTTCAATCGCATCTCTTCAGTTGTCATTGAAGGAGTAAAAGCGAATTGAGTTACCATTCCTGGAACGCAATTCATTTGCGCTCTAAAATGAGGCATGTATGCAGAATGTAAAACATCCTGTGAACGAAATTTAAAAATAACTGGCCTTCCTTTTGGCAAATGTAATTCACGAGTAGGAATATCATCAGCAGAATTAATATCTGTCATATCAACTCCCATAGTATTAATTCCTTCAATAAAACGAACATTTCCTCTTCCTAGTTGATTATCTGTTCCTGCGTATCTTGCTTCCCATTGAAATTGTTTCGCGTACACTTCAATATATAATGGATCTTCTAAATCTGAAGGGTCTGTCATATCAATCCATACAGACAATCCGTACAATATTAATCCTGCAAGAACTACTGCAGGTGTAATTGTCCATATCATTTCCAATTTGTGACTGTCAGCATAGAAAAATGCTTTTCTATTATTTATACCTCTGTACTTATAAGCAAAATAAAATAAGAAAAATTGCATGATTGCCTGAACGACAATAATCAATCCCATTGTCCAGAAATAAAGGTTATCGTAACGAACACCTTCTTCTGAAGCAGATTCTGGTAATAGTACTGCATTGTATTTCCAAAAACAGAAAATCATCAATGCATAAAATCCAATCATAAAAGCAAACATCAATTTACCTTGCTGATCATTATCTTCTTCCGTAGCAATATCTTGCTTCAAGTTAAAGATATTCGTTAGTTGCCAGAATGTACTGGCTATAAGTACTGCTATTAAAATATAAAATAACGCTAACATATGTCTTTCTTTTCTTTATGTATTAATAGTGAAATTGTTCACTCTCTTTGATAAATGGATTTCCTTTTGCTTTTAATGGTGCTTTGGTCAAGGCTGTAAATACTATATAAATAAATAAGCCTAAAAAGAACAATGCTGAACCAATAACTTCAGGAGAGATAAATGACCAACTAGAGCCAACAGAACCTGGAGTTATCAAAACATAAATATCTATATAATGCCCAATCAAAACAAGAATACCTGCCATAATAATAAACCAAGGCAATCTCTTATAGTCACTATTCATTAATATTAATATTGGCAATATAAAATTCAATGCAATCATTCCTAAAAATGGTAATTTATACTCATCGAATCGTTGAACATAGTAGGTAACTTCTTCAGGAATATTCGCATACCATATCAACATAAACTGTGAGAACCATAAATAAGTCCAGAAAACACTAAATCCAAACATAAACTTTGCTAAATCATGTAAATGACTGTCATTTACAAAATCCAAATAACCTCTAGATTTTAAATAGATAGTTATAATTGCAATTGTAGTTATTGCCGAAACAATCATACCTGCAAAAATATACCATCCGAATAAAGTACTAAACCAATGATGATCTATTGACATAATCCAATCCCAAGACATCATAGATTCAGTAATTAAAAAGAACACTAAAAATGCAGCCGAAGCCTTAACTAGTTTTAAATAATGAACATTTCCTTCTGGAGCGTCATCTTGAGCAAGTGTCTGCTTACGTGCATACCAGCGATATAAGATCCAACCACCAATATAAATTGCTGAGCGAATTAACAAGGCAGGAACATTTAAATAAGAAGATTTATTAGCCAATAATTTATCATAACTATCACCTGCAGGATCTAATAAATCAGGATTCATCCATGCAAACACATGATTCATGTGCATTCCAGATAAAACCAAAAATAAAAATAAAATTACTGTTCCAGGGACTAAGTAGGCAGTAATTGCTTCCATAACTCTGAATAATACAATTGACCATCCTGCTTGTGCAGCATGTTGAATTGCATAAAAAGCCAAAGTTCCTAAGGCAATCATCATAAAAAAGAAAATTGCTACATAAAGTGCAGACCATGGTCTATTCTGTAATTGATGAAATACGTGTTCATCATGTTTAGCATCATGTCCATCTGCATGTCCATGAGAATCAGTTGTTACTTCATGACCAGTTGTTTCAGTATGAGCATCAACATTGGTATGAGAATCCTCTTCTCCATGGGAAGTAGGAACTACCTCGTGATCTGTTCCATGAGTATCATGTGAATTTTGGCTAGCAATTATTTCTTTTGCTTCTTCAACAGTACTTGGTGCATTCATAAAACCCCAAGCAATACCTATCAAACCAACTATCATTAGTACGAATGAAAATGTTCTTAATCTATTTGAAAACGTGTACATATTTCTAAATTCTAATTAAAAGAATTATTAATTATTTCTTAATTCGTGAACGTGAGCAACTATTTGCCAGCGTTCTTCTTCGGTCAATTGAGATGAGTGTGAACCCATTAAATTTTTTCCATACATAATTACATGATAAATATTACCATCTGTAAGGTCTCTATCTTTATAATTTGGAACACCCAAAAACTTTTCTCTTTTCACCAATTCTCCTTGACCAGCACCTTTGTCACCATGACAAGATGTGCAGTAAATACCATAAAGAGCCTTGCCTCTTTTAGGGTCTATTAATGAATCAAGTGGATTTTTTAAATTTGCTTTTGCCAACTCATACCCTTCTTGAGTATTCTCATAATCGTATGGAAATTCAGCACCACGAGCAAGTGTTCCTTCAGCAGGGATTCTAGAAGCCATTCCATTTTCGTACATAGCATTTTCACCATAAGTTTCATAACTTACAGGAACATACATGTCAGGCATATATTGTACAGATCTTGTTCTTTTATCACTACAAGAAGTGAATACAACAACCATTGCTAGTAGTACTATATTTTTGATAACTTTTTTCATCTTTTTCTTAATGCTTTTCAGTTACTTTAATTTCAACTGCTCCTGTTTCTTTTAAAAACGAAGTCAATTCTTTTTCATTTCCATCAACAGAAACTTCCATGACAAACATGTCGTCCGTGGTTCTAGGATCAGGATTTTCTGCTTTTTTAAACGGCCAAAGTCTACTACGCATGTAAAATGTAATAACCATCAAATGTGCAGCAAAAAATACAGTCATTTCAAACATAATAGGAACAAATGCTGGCATATTATAAATCCATGCAAAACTAGGCTTTCCACCGATATTCTGAGGCCAATCTTGAATCATCATATAATTGGTCATCCATATTGCAAATGACAATCCACATAATCCATACATAAATGCAGTGATTGCAATTTTAGTAGGCTCCAATCCCATTGCTTTGTCCAATCCATGAACTGGAAATGGAGTAAAAACTTCTTCAATATGATGATGTGCAGCACGAGTTTCCTTTACTGCCGACATTAAGATGTCGTCATCATTATACATTGCTTGTATTACTTTAGAACTCATATTACTTAATTATTTTTTAAGTTTTTTGCTTGTTCAGCCCAATCATCACGTTTTGCTCTCCCTTGGAATGAACCCATAATTGAATCTAATAAATCATATTCTTTATTAGTCATTTTACTTACTTGGTCAAAAGCATAAATTCCTATTGTATTTAATGTCTTTTCCAATTTAGGTCCAACTCCACTTATTAATTTTAAATCATCAGCCTTCTGAGTAGTTGGATCAAAAAATCCTAAACTACTTAATAAATTAGATGTATTTTCTGCTGTATCTTCTGAAGAAATTTTTTCCACTTGCTTATTGAATACAGGTTTTAATGGTGCAGGATTATCTCCTCCTGCATCTCTATACCTTTTATAATTATCACCTGAAGATTTTAAAATTGACTTCACCTCTGCCTGAGCTATCACAGGGAATGTTCTAGCATATAATAAAAATAATACAAAGAAAAATCCTATCGTTCCTACAAAAATACCAATATCTACAAATGTTGGCGAAAACATTGTCCATGACGATGGTAAATAATCACGGTGTAATGAAGTTACAATAATTACAAAACGCTCAAACCACATTCCTATATTCACTACTATTGAAAGCGCAAATGAAAATGCAATACTTGTTCTTAATTTTTTAGACCAAAACACTTGAGGTGATATAACATTACATGACATCATCAATAAGTAAGCCCACCAATAAGGACCTGTTGCTCTATTTAAAAAAGCATATTGTTCGTATTCTACTCCCGAATACCATGCTATAAATAACTCCGTTATATAAGCACAACCTACTATAGATCCAGTAATCATAATTACAATATTCATCAATTCAATATGTTGAATTGTAATATAGGCTTCAAGGTTTGAAACTTTTCTCATGATAATCAATAATGTGTTTACCATTGCAAATCCAGAGAAAATAGCTCCCGCAACAAAATATGGAGGGAAAATAGTTGTATGCCATCCAGGAATTATTGAAGTAGCAAAATCCATTGATACAATCGTATGTACTGAAAGTACAAGTGGTGTTGCTAATCCTGCAAGTACCAATGATACTTCTTCAAATCGTTGCCAATCTTTTGCTCTTCCAGTCCAACCAAAACTTAACAAACTGTAAATTTTCTTCTGGAAAGGTCTCACTGCTCTATCACGTAACATTGCAAAATCCGGCAATAAACCTGTCCACCAGAATACTAGTGAAACCGATAAATAGGTCGAGATTGCAAATACATCCCATAATAAAGGAGAGTTAAAGTTTGCCCATAAAGAACCAAATTGATTCGGAATAGGTAAAACCCAATATGCATTCCATGGTCTTCCCATGTGAATGATTGGAAATAATCCTGCTTGAATTACCGAGAAAATTGTCATTGCTTCTGCAGAACGGTTAATACCCATTCTCCATTTTTGACGAAATAATAAAAGTACAGCTGAAATAAGTGTACCGGCGTGACCAATACCTACCCACCATACAAAGTTGGTAATATCCCAAGCCCAACCTACGGTTTTATTTAATCCCCAAACTCCAATTCCTGTTCCAATAGTGTATATAATTGACCCTACACCCCAAAGGAATGCTAAAAGTGCAATTGAAAAAACTGTCCACCATAATTTGTTTGCTTTACCTTCAACTGGAGCTGCTACATCCACAGTGATATCGTGGTAGCTTTTATCCCCAACAATTAAAGGTCTTCTAATAGGTGCTTCGTAATGAGACGACATAATTCTTATTTAATTATTATCTATTAATATTATTTTTTAAACTTCTTGCGTATTCTTAACTTTTACATGGTAAACCACATTAGGTTTCGTTCCAACATGTTCAAGTAAATGATATGCTCTTTCATCTTCAACTAAACTTGCAACGGTATCTTCCTTATGGTTAATATCTCCAAATACCATAGCATTAGTGCTACATGCATTAGAACAAGCAGTTTCGAATTCATTTGTATTCACTGGTCTACCCTCTTTTTTAGCTTTA
>CAJQNZ010000044.1 GCA_905479835.1 uncultured Flavobacteriaceae bacterium | reverse complement strand
AAAAAAAAAAAAAAAAAAAAAAAAAAAAAAACGGAAGTAAATTACTTCCGTTTTTTTTATGAATACATTTTATTTCTCAATTCTTTCACTTTGGGATCATTTAAATAATCATCAAAAGTTGAAAGTCTATCAATAACACCTTTAGGTGTAATTTCAATTATTCTTGTAGCAACTGTCTGAGCAAATTCATGATCATGAGTTGTAAACAATACAGTACCTTTAAAGTTCTTCAATGAGTTATTAAAAGCCTGAATAGATTCAAGGTCCAAGTGATTGGTAGGCTCATCTAGCATCAATACATTGGCTCTTAACATCATCATTCTTGATAACATACAACGCACTTTTTCACCACCTGAAAGTACATTGCATTTTTTCAATGCTTCTTCTCCACTAAATATCATTTTCCCTAAAAATCCACGTAAAAATACTTCTTCACGCTCTTCTTCTGTCTTAGCATATTGACGCAACCAGTCTACTAAATCTAATTCAGCATTTAGAAAAAATTGAGAATTCTCAAGAGGCAAATACGATTGAGATGTTGTAACTCCCCAA
This sequence comes from uncultured Flavobacteriaceae bacterium, assembly GCA_905479835.1. GTDB lineage: Bacteria > Bacteroidota > Bacteroidia > Flavobacteriales > Flavobacteriaceae > Urechidicola. The sequence continues at coordinate 41,980 of CAJQNZ010000044.1, read as the reverse complement.
GAAAATTTTCCCGAATCAGCTTTTATATTATTGTTTATAATTTCATAAAACTCAGTTACTGCGCGCGAATTTTTAGAAATTACAGCAACTTTATCACCTTTATTTAAGTTAAAGTGAATATTATCAAACAACACTTCACCATCAACGGATTTCGAAAGTCCTTCAATATTTAAAATCTGATCACCTGCCTCTCTATCTCTGTCAAAAATAATTGCAGGATAACGCCTACTTGAAGGCCTTATATCAGCAACATTCAACTTGTCAATCATTTTTTTACGTGATGTAGCCTGTTTTGACTTAGCCATATTCGCAGAAAAACGACGGATAAATTCTTCCAATTCTTTCTTCTTATCCTCTGCTTTTTTATTTTGCTGAGCACGCTGTTTAGCAGCCAATTGACTACTTTCATACCAAAAAGTATAGTTTCCTGAATAATGATTTATTTTATTATAATCAATATCAGATATATGTGTACATACTGCATCCAAAAAGTGTCTATCATGTGATACTACGATTACAGTATTATCAAAATTTGCCAAGAAATTCTCTAACCAAGAGATTGTTTCAAAATCCAAATCGTTCGTAGGCTCATCCATTACCAATACATCAGGTTTTCCAAAAAGCGCTTGAGCAATTAACACTCTTACTTTTGATTTACCATCCATATCAGCCATCAATGTATAATGCTGTTCGTCTGTAATACCTAAAGAGGATAACATTGTTGCTGCATCGCTTTCTGCTGTCCATCCTCCCATTTCTTCAAACTGCTCACCAAGTTCTCCTGCTTTTATTCCATCAGCATCTGAAAAATCAGGTTTTGCATAAACAGCATCCAATTCTTTTTTAAGATCATATAATGGTTTATTTCCCATTAATACAGTTTCCAAAACTGGATATTCATCAAATGCAAAGTGATCTTGAGACAAAACAGACATTCTCTTTCCTGTTTCTAAATGCACATGCCCAGAAGTTGGATCCATTTTACCAGCAATAATCTTTAAGAAAGTAGATTTTCCTGCTCCATTAGCGCCAATAATTCCATAACAATTACCTTGAGTAAACTGAGTGTTTACCTCATCGAACAAAATTCTTTTTCCAAATTGTACTGATAAATTTGATACTGAAAGCATACGTGTCTCTTGTATTTATTAATTTTTGGCAAAATTATGAAAAATAACAGACTTAAAGCACATAAAAATAGGCTGATTTTTATTTAAAGTATGTATTAATCAATCATTAAGTAATAATTATACTCAATATTTTTTAACATCTGTTTAACAAGAGTGCAAAGGTATATTTGTATTTTTGTCCGTACAATTTAAAGCAAAGTTTACCTCATAAAGAAATGAAAAATATTTTACTAATATTGATTGTTATTTTTACTTTTTTCAGTTGTAGTAATACTGATAAAACTACTCAACCAACATTCTTTGGAGGTCAGATTGTCAATCCAAAAAGCAATAATGTTATTTTATATAAAGATGAAAAAGCATTAGATACTATATGGCTGAAACCTGACAATTCATTTTTGATGAGATTTGACTCAATTTCAGAAGGCTTGTACTCTTTCAAGCATGGATCTTATAAAAAAGGATTCGAATTTCAATATGTTTATATAGAACCTACCGATAGTATCATTATACGGTTGAATACGTGGGATTTTGACGAATCTCTTGTATTTAATGGGAAAGGTGCAGAAAAAAACAATTTTTTAATTTCTTCATATTTAAAAAACGAGAAAGATAATTATGAATTTCATACGTTTTCAGATTTTGAAAGTCCTGTTTTTGAAAAAAAAATAGACTCTGTACAGAAGATCAATTTAGAACAATTCACAAGGTTAAAAAATTCAAAAATAATTTTATCAGATGGATTTAATAAATTAGTAGACGTTGCAATAAATTATCCAATATATAGACGCAAGGAAATGTATCCTTATATCCATAAAAATAGAATGCATTTGGATTCATTTCCCGAGGTTTCTGAATCTTATTATAATTATAGAAAAGATATCAATCTCAATAATGAGGATTTACTTTCATTTTTCACTTACCATAATTATGTAAGTAGCCAATTGTATAATTTAGCTTATTCGAAAAGTTATTCTGAACAAGAAAATAATTTAACGGTACACCTTTTAAATACGATTATAGAAAAAATCACTATAGAGGAATTTAAAAACCAATTGTTATACCAAGCCATTTTTAATGATTTTAGAGAAAATCAGTCTTCTTGTGCAATTAATAAAGAAGCATTAGAAATATTTAATGCAAACTCTACGAATAAATATCATATGGATAGAATTCAAAAATTGGCAGCAGATTGTGAAAGTATAAAAACACACAAACCTCTTGAAAATTTCGATTTAATATCCTTGAATAATACTACAACGACTATTAAATCGATTATAAAAAATAAAAAAGCCGTGATTTATTTTTGGTCTCCGGAAATGATGAGCCAAGATATTCTTATTAAAAGAGTGAAAAATTTGCAGAAAAATCATCCTTCATTAGTTTTTGTAGGAATCAATATCCATCCAAATAAAGAAGCAAAAGTTAATAAAAATTTAAACAATCAATATATTCTTACTGAAAATAGTAGTGCAAAAAAATACATTAGAAGCCTTCAACCAAGAACCATTTTAATTAATGATGATGGTATTATTTCTAATAGTTTCACCTTCTTATCCTCTCCATTCCTAGAGAGACAATTGAAAAAACTTGAAAATCAAAAACGTTTAATTTCTGACTTTTCCAGTTAAAAAACTCACCTTTGAATTCATTGGGTTTCCAGAAGATCTTCTGAAAGAAACCAACTGTCCTGAATGCCATATAGCATCTTCTATAGGTCCATTTATCAAATTCCAGAAAGGATATTCAGACGCACCTTTTTTAGAAATAAATTTAATTTTAAGCGTTTCTAAATCTGTCACTCCTTTTAAAATATCACTAGCTTTCTTAAAATTATGAAGTGTCTTGATTCTTTTCTCAACAAATGATAATTCAGTATTTTCAATTGTAAAATCTGTTGAAACTCCAGTTACAGTATTAAAAATAACATTTGAAAGACTATAAATATGATCTATTGTTTCAATTGTTGTTCTCGCATCTTCACTAGGTCTATATCGTAAATCTTCTTCTTTTAAATCTTCAGTTGACCATCTATAACGAAATCCCAATCCATCAAGCATTCTAGCCATAACTGTTCCTATTGTATAGGTTTCATAGTATTCTGGCATTTCATAATAAGGCACATCTTTCATTGTGTTTTGTTGTTGAGCAATTGATGGTATAACTAATGAAGTTAATAAAAAAAATAGAACTATATTTTTCATGAAATTTTGATTTAAATTGACTTTAAAATTACAACTTATAAATCAACTATTTCATTCATAAAAAAAGCCGAAGCAATTACTTCGGCTTTTTATTTATAAAATTATTTACTAATAATAAGTAAAACGTTTTACCTTAGAAATATGTTTAGCTAATCGAATTACTTGATGACTATAGCCATATTCATTATCATACCATATGTACAATACAACTGTCTTTCCGTCTTCTGTTGAAATAGTTGCCTTGCTATCATAAATCGCAGGAGCAGATGACCCAACGATATCAGAAGAAACCAATTCATTGTCCAAAGAATATTTTATTTGCTCAACTAGATTTCCTTCCAATGCATATTTTTTAATCATTGAATTCATAGTATCCGATCCAGCAGATTTTTCTAATTGGAGATTCAATATTGCCAATGATCCGTTAGGAACAGGAACTCTTATCGCATTAGAAGTTAATTTTCCTTCTAATGAAGGTAAAGCTTTTGAAACTGCTTTTCCTGCTCCGGTTTCAGTGATTACCATGTTTAAAGCTGCCGCTCTACCTCTACGATATTTACTATGCATATTATCAACCAAATTTTGATCATTGGTATATGCATGAATCGTTTCTAGATGCCCATTTATTACTCCAAAATTATCTTCAACAACTTTTAAAATAGGAGTAATTGCATTGGTAGTACAAGAAGCTGCTGAGAATATATCTGTAGAATCTGATGTATGCTCAAGATGATTCACGCCATAAACGATATTAGGAATTCCTTTTCCAGGAGCAGTTAATAAAACTTTATTGACACCTTTAGAAACTAGATGACGACTTAAAGCTTCTTTATCTCTGAAAGCACCTGTGTTATCAATTACCAATGCGTCTTTAATACCATATTGTGTATAATCAATGTCTTCAGGAGCATTCGCAGAAATGACATGTACAGTAGTACCATTAATTACCAATGCATTTTTTTCTAAATCAACACGTACTGTTCCAGAAAAATCTCCATGTACAGAATCACTTTTCAATAATGAGGCTCTTTTATCCAATACCGTCTTGTCTATTTTACCTCTTGTTACGATGGCTCTCAAACGCATCTGTTGACCTTTTCCAGTCTTACTCATTAATTCTCTAGCAACCAATCTACCTATTCTACCAAATCCATAAAGAACTACATCTTTTGGCTGAATCAATTCTGTAGCATGTGCTTCTTTCAATTTTTCACTTAAAAACCATAAATATTATCTGAATTATCCGATTGATATTCATAAACCAATTTTCCTATATCAAGTTTAGATGGAGGTAAGTTCAATAATTTTATCGTATTTGCAATCTCTACAGCGTCAAAAATTGAAATTGATTTCCCTACAAATTCTGTTGCATATTCTAATAAATTTAATATCTCACTTACATTTCTATCAATCAATTGATTTCTAAAGAATACCAATTCAATAGTGTTATCATACCATAAATCACTTATTAACTTCATAAATTCGACAGAAGCCCTTCTTCTATCTGTCTGGAAAGTTAATTCTTGTTCATATGTTTTTTTATCCATTATTTTTGAATTAAAAATTTATAAATTTTCTGCAAATTTATGAAAACTAAAACGTTTTCGTAGATTTATTTTAAAATAAAAAAGTCGATACAAATTGTATCGACTTTCAGCATTAAAAAAACATCACTTTTATTCATATATATAACGTTCTGTAACTCCATTTTCATTAAGAACTTCAAGCACAAGTCTACTATCAGAATTTAAATTATTAACAAGAGTACTTACATCTTCTACTGTTTGAATTACTTGCCCATTAATTCCTGTAATAATATAACCTCTTTTTAACCCCAAATATGCAAGTTTAGGATTAATGATACTTGATATTTTTACTCCTTGTTTTAATTTATTACTTTTTAATTCTAATGAATTTAATGGTTCTAAGTTTAGTCCTAGACGATTTACTGTGGTAGTTTCGTTTTTATACAATTCTACAGGGATAATACTTTGACTTCCGTTTCTTATAATTGTAAAATCAATTACATCTCCAGGTCTTTGAGCACTTAAAAAACCACTTAAATCAGCAAAAGTAGATACATCAACATTATCTGCTTTTACAATAATATCATTAATTCTAATCCCTGCTTTTTTTGCTCCACTATCTTCCAATACATTGGTAATTATAACTCCTTCAGTATTCGAAACATCAAAATCTTTATTGATATTTCCATCCAATTCTCTGTAGTTAATCCCTATAAAAGCTCGTTGGACATTACCGAACTCCATAATATCTTCAATTACTTTTTTTGCAATATTAGAAGGAACTGCAAATGAATATCCGATATATGAACCAGTAGTTGATGTAATCATTGTATTAATACCTATCAATTCTCCATAAGTATTCACAAGTGCTCCCCCACTATTTCCAGAATTAACAACTGCATCTGTCTGAATATAAGATTCGGTAGTGTTATTATTACGCAAAAGATCTCTTCCTTTGGCACTTACAATTCCTGCTGTAACTGTTGCTGTTAAATTATAAGGATTTCCAACTGCTAATACCCATTCACCAACTTTAACATTATCTGAATCTCCAAAAGTAATGTAAGGTAAATCTTTTGCATCTATCTTAACCAATGCGATATCATTACTTGCATCTGTTCCAATTAATTCAGCCTTATACGATTTCTTATTATTAAGTACTATCTCAATGTCATTGGCATTATCAATTACATGATTATTAGTAATAATATATCCATCTGAAGAAACGATAACGCCACTTCCAAAACCAATTTTAATTTTTGGCTTCCTCTCTACTCTACCATTTGGACCAAAAAATAATTCTTCAAATGAATTTCTAGAAGTAGAGATAGATTTATTCTTAACATGAACAACAGTACTCAATGTTTTTTCAGAAGCTTCTGTAAAGTCTGAAGGCTCACTATTGATTGTTGGAGTATTTACAAAAGCAGCCTGAAAATTATTTAAACTTTCTTGCTCTTGATGTTCATAAACAACATCGTTTTTTTCAACAAAAAGTTTATAAGCACCTAGAGTCATTGCTCCTCCCAATGCTGAAACTAAAACTAAACTTAAAACTTTTTTCATACTATATCTATTTTAGATTTATTATTTAACACTCAAAATTATTGATTTATTGTCTTGTTAAAAACAGATTAACGGAACTTTAACATTCCTGTTCCAGTCTACTAACTAGACTTTTATACTATATAAAAAGACTTTGTAAAATACAGTTTGACACTTGTCTTTTCATCCTAAAACTGTACATTTGTCTTAATGAATATTCCATTTTTTAAATATCAAGGAACAGGAAATGATTTTGTTTTCATAGACAATCGAAATCACTTTTTCCCGTTAGGAAATAACTCAATAATAAGTAAATTGTGCGATCGAAGATTTGGGATTGGTGCTGATGGAGTTATTTTAATAGAAAATGACACTCGTCTAGATTTTAAAATGACCTATTACAATTCAGATGGAAGTCAAACTATGTGTGGCAATGGTGGAAGATGTGCCGTTTCATTTGCCAAGAAATTAGGGATTATTGATTTAAAAACTACTTTTAACGCTATTGACGGATCGCATTATGCAGAAATCAATAATGATATTGTATCATTACAAATGATAGATGTTTCTGAAATTATAATAAATAAAAATTCAGTATTTGCCTATACTGGAACTCAACATCATGTTGAATTGGTAGATGATATAGATAGATTTCCAGTTTTTGAAAAAGGTAAAGAAATCAGAAATCAATATAAGCATCCTGGAAGTAACGTTAATTTTGTTGAGCAAATAGACTCAAAAACTTTTAGAGTACGAACTTATGAAAAAGGCGTTGAAGATGAAACTCTGGCCTGCGGAACAGGAGCAACTGCAGTTGCTATAGCGATGCATAAAACAAAAAATACAACTAGTAATATCGTTTCTATAAATGTTGAAGGTGGAATTCTAGAAGTATCTTTTTCCGAAAAAAATGGAAAATATACAGATGTCTTTTTAAAAGGTCCTGCAACATTCGTATATAGTGGACAAATAACAATTTAATGACAACACTTAAAGGAGAACATATCATATTAAGAGCTCTCGAGCCAACAGATCTTACTTTCCTTTATCAGATTGAAAATGATGAAATAAATTGGACGGTAAGTAATACCCAGAAACCTTTTTCCAAATTTCTCCTGAAACAATATCTTGAAAATGCTCAACAAGATATATATGAAGCTAAACAACTCCGTCTATTAATTACCGAAAGCAAAAACAATATTTCTATCGGATTAATTGACTTGTTCGATTTCGAACCCAAACATCGTAGAGCAGGAATAGGCATATTGATTCATCCAGATTATGAAAACAAAGGCTTCGCTACTGAAGCATTAAAGCAAATGGTAAGTTTCGCGTTTACACGACTGGATTTTCATCAATTATATGCTAATATTTCCGAAGATAATGTTAAGAGTATTGCGTTATTTGAAAAATCAAATTTTAAAAAAGTTGGAGTGAAAAAAGATTGGACTTATATAAATGGAAATTATAAAAACGAATTATTATATCAATTAATCCATGAATAAAAAAAGACTTTTTCTACTAATTTTTACTACACTTCTCATTGTAGGTGGAATAATCGTGTTTAATTTTTATACTAAAATTTATACTTCCAATACATACTCAGATTCAGAATTCTATATTTCTTCAAAGAGTGATTTCAATTCAGTTATGGAAAAAATTTCTCCATTATTAAAAAATAAAAAATCATTTAAATGGGTAGCTGAAAAGAAAAATTATCCAAATACAATTAAAGCAGGAAGATATATAATTAAAGGAGGAATGAACAATAATGAGCTTGTAAACTTACTCAGAAGTGGAAAGCAAACGCCTATAAAATTGTCTTTCAACAATCAAGAAACTATTGAAAAATTGGCTGGTAGAATATCAGAACAGATTGAACCTGATTCTATTACAATTTTGAAAGTACTTAAAAATAGACAATTTTTAAAAGAGAACAACTTCACTAAAGAAACAGCATTGGGAATGTATATTCCTAATAGCTATGAGTTTTACTGGAATACAACTCCCGAAAAATTTAGACATAAGATGTTGCAAGCTTATCATACGTTTTGGAATTCTTCAAGAAAGAATTTAGCTAAAAAACAAGGTCTTACTATTAATCAAGTAATAACTTTAGCTTCTATAGTTCAAAAGGAAACAGCAACTGTATCGGAAAGACCAAGAGTTGCAGGACTCTATTTAAATAGATATCATAACAAATGGCCATTACAAGCCGATCCTACAATTATATTTATTTTAAAGCAACAATTAGGTCAAGATGCAATTATTAAAAGAGTATTGCTTAAAGACTTAAAAATTAATTCAGCGTATAATACTTATAGAAATATTGGCATACCTCCAGGACCTATAAGTATGCCTGATATATCTTCTATCGATGCTGTATTAAAACCTGAGAAGCACGATTATTTTTATATGTGTGCAAATATTGAAGATATAGGTAAGCATGCTTTTGCGAAGTCACTTAGTCAGCATAATAGAAATGCAGCAAAATACCAACAATGGCTTAACAAACAAGGTGTAAATAGATAAATAAAATACGTTAAATTATTGATAATGTGGATGTTAATTTATTTCAGTAACTGCTTTGCAATTCGTTGCTAAAAACATGCCATTTGTTGTTTTTTTTCTTACAGTTGTTTATTTGATAAAAAAGTAATTGATTATTGGTTGTATATTCGCTTGAAATTTGTCCCCTCATATCATTTAACAATTTATCAAATTAAGGGCTCAATTTCAGAAAACAAATTAACATTAGTATTTGAAATGAAAAAAGCAACTTTAACAACAATCTTATTAATTTTATTGGCATATATTTCTGGATTCGCTCAAAATGAGAAAAAAGAAATCTTTATTAATGAAACATCAACTTTGAGTATTGAAAATAAGATAAGTGTTAATCAAGACTTTAAAATCAATTTTGAAGCCCTTAAATCTATTGAATATACTAAAGTTAGTATTATTGTTAAACATAAAACTTTTAAATCAACTTCTAGAAGATCTAAAGTAAAGAACATCATAAATTTCTTAAATAGTTCTGACAATAAGCAAGGTTCTTCAATCGCATTGTGTTAATCGATTACTAATAAATACAATTGTATCTTATCTAAGATTCTAATACAAAACACAACTCCTTTCAAAAAAATTAAAAATATACTTAAACCCTGTGTAAAAATTGTTTTGAAGATTTTTACAATAATTAAATCTGTTTATAAAATAATTCTATTTATAGAAACAGATTTAAAAAAGAAAGACTTTATAAAGTATTGACTTTTCTACAGTATTGATTTATATTTCTACAACATAAAACAAATTAAAGAAAACAATCTATTACATTATAAATCAGGAAATAGTATATACTTAATAGACTGATATTTATACTGTGATTATGTATAATTAAATTAAAATATCAATATTAAGTATATTATATATCAAGATGATCATAAAAATACACAATTATCAGTATTTTTATACGTTATTTATATTTATATCAAAAATAAATTAATAAATGAAATTTTTATTGTCAGATAAATATTAGTGTCTAATTTTGCATGCTGAAATATGAGAAGGTTCACATTATAGAATTATAATAAAAAACCATTACGTATGAAAAAAGTATTTTTAATAGTTGGATTAGTAATAATTATTGTTTCTACACCTGTTTTTTCAGGATCAACTAAAAGCAAAAAAGCAGATAACCAAAACTGTTTCCGTTCAGTAGAAGTGGTTACTGTTCCTTCAGTCACTGAAATGCGAAACGACATCATGGTTCCCTTTACTGGAAATTCATATGTAGGATTTAAAGAAGCTCTTGGCTTTAAAGAATCAAGAAATAGATATGACATAGTTAATCGTCTTGGTTATTTAGGGAAATATCAATTTGGAAAATCAACTTTAAGGAGATTAAAGGTTTACAATACAGAAAATTTTTTGAATAATCCTGAGCAACAAGAGAGAGCTTTTAAGGCATTATGTTCATTGAATAAATATATTTTAAGAAAAGATATTCGCAGAAGTGTGGGTAATAAAATAAATGGAGTTTTAATTACTGAATCAGGCATATTGGCTGCTGCTCATCTTGGTGGAGCTGGAAATGTAAAGAAATTTTTAAGAAGTAGTGGTGATACTAATTTTAGTGATGCGAATGGAACTTCGATAAGATATTATATGAAAAAATTTTCTGGATTTGATGTGTCATCAATTGAAGCTGATAAAAATCCTTTAATTTAAATTCTTACTAAAGAAATTATTAAAACCCTCACTTTAAAGTATTATTATGTCCTATGAATAATAAAAATTGTAGGTCTTTTATGTAAGTCCGGATTTTCTTTCCCCCACTTTTCTATAGGTAATGTTTTAATGTATTCTGTTGGTAAGGTTATATCACATGCTATTGAAAGACTCGTACCATTCGATAATGTTGATTTTAAATCAATCATCATCTTCTCATTTCTGTAAGGTGTTTCAATGAATATTTGAGATTGATTTTTATCAAAAGATAATTTTTCTAATTGTTTTATAGTTTTTTTTCTTTCTGCCTTATCAATAGGAAGATATCCATTAAAAGCAAAACTCTGACCATTCATTCCTGAAGCCATCATTGCTAGAACAATAGAAGATGGCCCTACTAATGGGACAACTGGAATGTTCTTTAAGTGTGCAAGTTTTACGACTTCTGCACCTGGATCTGCTATTGCTGGAACTCCTGCTTCAGACAATAACCCTACAGAAATTCCTTGATCACATACATTAAGATACTTACTCACTTCTAGAGCATCTGCATATTTATCAATAGGCATTAAAACAAGTGAAGGTTGTGATTTTTTTGGAGTAATTTTTTTAATAAACCTTCTTGCTGTTTTCTCATTTTCAACAATAAAATGGTCTAATTGTTCTACAACTTTTTTAACTGATAATGGCAGTACCTCAAGAGGTTCATTATCTCCTAAAGTAGTTGGTATTAAATATAATTTTCCTTGTTGAGACATTAAATGATTTTTTTGACAATTTCATCACATGCTTCATTTAACATATCATATACCACTTTAAAACCATGTTCGCCTCCATTATATGGATCTGGAACATCTAAATTTTCATTTGGGAATAATTCGTTTAAAATAATTCTAACTTTCTGCTTGTCATTTTCATTTCTAGCTAAACTTAATATATTGCGATAATTGGAGGAATCCATCGCATATATAATGTCAAAATTATCAAAATCTGAAACTATAAATTTTCTACCTCTCTGCTCGGTAATATCAATATTGTTCTTTTTAGCAATTTCAACCGATCTCTTATCTGGTGGATTTCCAATATGATAACTTGAAGTTCCAGCAGAATCTACAATTACACCTTTTAAAAAAGTCTTCGCTTTTAAAATACCTTCAGCCAATGGTGACCTACATATATTTCCGAGGCATACCATCAATACTCTAGTCATAACAAGAAAATTTAATAGGTGAGTTTCTTCGTTAAATCCTCAACATATTTACGGAACTGTTTATCGGTCTCTGTTAAGTTATCCACAGTCTTACAAGCATGCAATACTGTTGCATGATCACGTTTTCCTATTTGAGAACCTATACTTGCAAGTGAGGCCTTGGTCATTTTCTTTGCAAAAAACATAGCCAATTGTCTTGCTTGAACGATATGTCTTTTTCTGGTTTTTGATTGTAAGGTAGCGACATCTAAATCAAAATAACTAGAAACCACTTTTTGAATTTGATCAATTGATACTTCTCTTTTAGTGTTTTTGACAAATTTATCTACAATCTGTTTGGTCAATAAAAGTGTGAATTCTTTTCTATTAAAAGAAGCTTGAGCGATCATAGAAACTAAAACACCTTCTAACTCACGAACATTGGTTTTAATATGTTTAGCTATATACTCTATAATTTCTTCTGGCATATCTACACCATCTCTGAAAAGTTTGTTTTGTAAAATAGAAATTCTAGTTTCATAATCTGGAGCTTGCAATTCAGCAGACAATCCCCATTTAAATCTTGACAACAATCGCTGTTCGATATCTTGCATATCAACAGGTGCTTTATCAGAAGTAATGATTACCTGTCTTCCATTCTGATGCAAATGATTAAAAATGTGAAAAAACACATCTTGCGTACCTGTTTTACCGGATAAAAATTGCACATCATCTATGATTAAGACATCTATCATTTGATAAAAATGAATAAAATCATTTCTAGTATTGGACTTTATAGAATCTATAAATTGTTGTGTAAATCTTTCAGAAGAAATATACAATACCGTCTTATCAGGGTATTTATCTTTAATCTCTACTCCTATAGCGTGCGCTAAATGTGTTTTTCCCAATCCTACTCCACCATATATCATTAATGGATTAAAAGAGGTTCCTCCAGGCTTATTCGCAACAGCCATACTCGCTGAACGTGCAAGACGGTTAGAATCTCCTTCTATAAAACTATCAAAATTATAATTTGGATTTAATTGAGACTCTATTTTAACCTTTTGAATTCCTGGAATCACAAAAGGATTTTTTAATTCACGCTTATTAATTTCTAATGGAACCGTAATTCCTTGAGGGTTTATTGGATTTCTATTTGAACTTGGTATTTTAACTGTATGAGGTGTACTACTACTGTAAGTATTCTCCATTCTCACATCGTATATCAATTTAGCATCTTTACCTAATTCTCTCACCAAGGCAACACGCAATAATTTAATATAATGTTCTTCTAGCCATTCATAAAAAAATTTACTTGGCACTTGTATTGTAAGAGAGTTCTCAGAAGTTTTAATTGGCTTGATAGGTTCAAACCATGTTTTATATGCTTGTGGTTTTATATTATCCTTAATAAAGCTCAAGCATTTATTCCAAACTGAATCAGCAGTTTTAGTCATTCTTAATAGTTGGTGTTTTTTGATTAATTAGGTTACCAAAAAGATATGAGAACATGTATTCTTTTTAGCCTTACAAAAGTGTGCATAATTTTTAGTATAAAAAAATTATTTAGCTATTGATTATTAATTTTTTTATGCGTATACTCCGAAAAAATTACAACTCATAACATATGTTAACACATCTTCAAGAAATACGTGTAAGATACGGAGAAACTGATCAAATGAGTTATGTCTATTATGGCAATTATGCTCAGTATTTCGAGATGGGAAGAGCAGAATGGTTACGCAACTTTGGGGTGTCTTACAAAGACATGGAAGATAGCGGAATTATGCTGCCAGTTTTAAATTTAAATATAAACTATTTAAAGCCAGCAAAGTATGATGACTTACTTAAACTAAAAACTACTTTAATAAAAAAACCTGGTGTGAAAATTGAATTTAATTTTGAGATTTTTAATGAAGAAAATGAACTTTTAACAACTGGTTATACCAGTTTGGTTTTTTTTGATATGAAAAAAAATAGACCTACTCGTTGTCCAGAATATTTGCAAAAAAAAATAAACCCATTATTTGATCATTAAACAACGTAAATCTTGAAATGCTTTTTTAACTCTTTCTGCCTCTTTTTTTCTAACTGATGTCTGAAATACACAATTCAACTCCATTTGCTGACTAAGTATTTTTAGTTTTTTTTCTTTAATTATTCGCATTACCTTATCCATATGCTCATAATCAAATGTAATTTCAAAAGTAATATTAATGGTCTTTTTAACAATTGAAACCTCATCAAGCACAAGTTTAGCTGATGATTTATACGCATTTATCAGCCCTCCTACTCCAAGTTTAGTTCCTCCAAAGTAACGAACAACTACTACTAGAGCATTTGTAATTTCAAATGATAACAATTGACCATAAATGGGTTGACCTGCACTATTATTGGGCTCTCCATCGTCATTAACTCGAAATTTAATTTTGTCTTGCTCCATCCCTATTCTCCAAGCATAACACCAATGACGCGCTTTATGATGCTGAGATTTCAATTTTTCTATACAAGACTTTACTTGATCTTCATTAGAAACAGGAAAAACATATCCTATAAACTTACTCCCTCTATCTTTAAACACTTCGCCTTCCAGCGAATCAACAACTGTATTATATGTATCGATAATACTCAAACCTACGGCTTTATTATTTTCAAAATATCACATTCTATACTCTCCATATACTCCAATTTTCCATTAATTTCTGGAGCAGAAATACCCTTATTAAATGCTACATCTCCTATAAATATTCTTGCTTCATCCCACAAACCTTCATTAATAAAACTTTGCAATGTTTGAGCTCCTCCTTCTATAAGAACGGATTGAATATTATGATCATACAATAGTTTACATAACTGTTCTGGAACATTATTAGAATAATCGATTGATTCAACTTGTATGTTTTCTTTTTCTTCAAATAAAGATTTAGAACTTGTAAAAAAAATTGTCTTAACTTTTCCGTCAAACACATGATAATCATGAGGAATCCGCATAGAATTATCCAATACCAATCGTATAGGGTTTTCACCAGTCCATTTGCGCACATCCAATTGAGGATTGTCCGCAATAACGGTATTTGTTCCTACCAAAATAGATTGCTCCTCACTCCTCCATTTATGAACCAATTGCCTAGAATACTTGTTTGATATCCAATTTGGCTTCCTATCAGATGTATTATCACGTATAACATCAATAAAACCATCCTTAGTTTCTGCCCATTTTAAAACAATATAAGGGCGCTTATTTTTATGAAAAGTAAAAAAACGTTTATTTATTTCTCGGCATTCCTTTTCAAGAACTCCCACTGTAACGTCACAATCATTTTCAAGTAAACGCTTAACTCCTTTACCTGAAACCAAACTATTATCGTCAATAACACCTATAACAACTTTAGGAATACGATACTTAATAATTAAATCTGCACAAGGAGGTGTTTTCCCAAAATGCGAACAAGGCTCAAGACTCACATATAATATAGCATCTTTAAGTAATTCTTTCCTCTTTACAGATTCTATAGCATTTACTTCAGCATGATTCCCGCCATAAGCACTAGTATAACCTTCCCCTATTATAACATCATTAGATACAATTACACAACCAACCATCGGATTAGGCATAGTAACTCCCAATCCTTTTTTTGCCAATTCAATGCAACGTTTTATATATTTTTCATGTATCTTCACAACACAAAAATAAGACTTTAAATTGAGTATGAATAACTATACAATCCGTGAGATTCAACAGAATGACAATCAACAAATTGCCAGAGTAATCAGAGGTGTTCTTATAGAAATGGGAGTACCAAAAGTAGGCACAGCCTATGAAGATGTATCGCTTGATATGATGTATGAAACGTATAAAAAAAATACTTCAACATACTATATCGTATCAGATAAAAATAAAATAATAGGAGGTGCTGGAATTGCACAATTGGAAAATTCAACTGAAAACATCTGCGAATTACAAAAAATGTATTTTTCTCCCGAAGCAAGAGGAAAAGGATTGGGATTTCAAATGATGGAAACTTGCTTACTTAAGGCAAAAGAATTGGGTTATGATAAATGTTATTTAGAAACACTTCCTTATATGACTGATGCGAGAAAACTATATAAAAAAGTAGGATTTCAATCTTTAGAAAAACCATTAGGAGATACTGGTCATTATAGTTGTAACATGTGGATGATTAAAACTTTGTAATGACAATTACTTCTTTAAAAAATATTTTTAAAATTCATTTAAAGGATTTATACCCTATAACTGAAATCGAAAGTTTCTTTTTTCAATTAATTGAATTTAAAATTGGATTGAAAAGAATTGACCTTGCTTTAAATCCAAACCAAGAGTTAACTCCTGATGATGAAATCTATTTTTCAGATTCTCTAGTTCAATTAAGAAAAGAAATACCCCTTCAATATATTATCGGTAAAACTGAATTTTACGGATTGCCTTTCAAAGTTGATAAAAACGTATTGATTCCTAGACCTGAAACAGAAGAACTGGTGAGTTGGATCATTGAAGATGTGAAAAAAAATTCTGACAAAATTAAAATATTAGATATCGGAACTGGAAGTGGATGCATTGCTATTTCACTAGCTAAAAACATTCCAAATGCTGAAATATGGGCATTGGACACATCAAAAAAAGCATTAAAAATTGCTCAAGAAAATGCAATCTTAAACAATATTGAAATTAAATTTATCAATGAAGACATCTTACAATTAGATGAATTAACTACTCAATTTAATAGTATTGTAAGTAATCCTCCATACGTAAGAGATCTTGAAAAAAAGGAGATTAAAAATAATGTTTTAGACAATGAACCGCATCTAGCATTGTTTGTTAAAGACAGCAACCCTTTACTTTTTTACGATAAAATAACTGATTTTGCTAAAAAAAATTTAATGCCAAATGGAAATTTGTATTTTGAAATAAATCAATATTTAGGGAAAGAAACTATGGATTTATTAGAAAAAAAAGAATTAAAAAATATTGAACTCCGAAAAGATATTTTTAATAATGACAGAATGATTAAAGCAATTAATTTATAAATTCAATCTCCTTTAAGTTAAATACTTTTATCTTTTCATCTTCCAATTCAACATTCAATCTCCCATCATCGGAAACACCTACAATTTTTCCTAAAAATAAATTTCCTTTTACTACATCTTTATACATTGAAGGCTTAAGATATTTATACAAATATTTTAAATAGCGCTTATTGATACTATCAAATTTAGCATCAACAATCAACTCATAATTTAATTTAACTGACTCAACTATTTTTTTTAATAACAACTCCAAATCATACACTTGACCTGTTATCATTTTTAAAGAAATAGCATTTGGCAAATTATCGAATGATTCTTGGTTTAAATTAATACCTATTCCTACAACAGAATATTGAATTTCTGACCTTTTGACCGAGTTCTCAATCAGTATACCGCCTACTTTTTTCCTTTCTGTCAATATGTCGTTTGGCCATTTTATTGCAACTGGAACTTCAACAATGGAATTTATAACATCATAAATAGCCAATGATATGAATTTACTGATATAAAATTGATTGCTTACTGCGAAGGAAGAATATTTAATTAACACACTGAATGTTAAATTTTTACCTACTTCGGAATCCCATTTAGAGTTCATTTGACCTCGTCCTTTTAATTGATTCTCAGCATACACAACCGTAAAGTTTTCTAACTCATTTCTTTGACACAAATCTTTTAAAAATGTATTGGTCGATTCAATGGCATTAAGTTTGATTATCTTCATAATAATATTAAATATAATCATTATTTTTATGTGGTTAATTACTCATAAAAAAACAATAACTTTGTCACAAAACTAAATAATTTTTAATGGCTAAAAAAAGAGTAAGTGAAGATGAGCTTATAGCAGTTATCATAAAAGGAATTGAGGAAATAAAAGGTGCTGATATACAGTTATTTGATTTAAGAGAAATTGAAAATACTGTAACAAATTATTTCATAATATGTACCGGTAATTCAAATACTCAAGTGAAAGCGATAACGCAATCTGTTCAAAAAATGGTGAGTAAAGAACTTAAAGACAAGCCATGGCATATAGAAGGAGAAACAAATGCTCAATGGGTTTTAATGGATTACGTAAATGTTGTAGTTCATGTTTTTCAAAAAGAGATTCGAGAATATTACGACATAGAAAGCCTTTGGGGAGATGCAAAAATCACAACCATTACAACAACAGTTTAAGAATATATATTTTACAACACTATAGATGAGTACTAAAGAAAATAAAGATAAAAAAAACTTAGGTAATTTTCCAAAATTTAATTCTTATTGGATTTATGGAATTGTATTTGTATTACTTATTGGATTCCAGTTTATCAAAGGAGTGAGTAATATTACAGACGATCTTTCTGAGAATGATTTCAAAACGATGTTAATTGATAATGATATTAAAGATATTATTATTGTAAATCAAGATGTTGCACATATCATTTTAAAAAATGATGTTCTTCAAAAAGATAAATATAAAGAGATAGGAAAACCTTCTCTTTTTAAAGATGCAAGTGCTCCCCATTACATCTATGATTTTGGAGATCTTCAAAATTTTGAAAACGAATTAAACACAAGAAAGTCAGAATTAACTTTAGATTTTGACAAAAAAAGCAAAAAACAGGCCAACATTATGGCCGAAATAATCGGTTGGTTACCATTTATATTGCTTATTGGGCTTTGGATTTTCTTTATGAGAAGAATGTCTGGAGGAGGATCTGCAGGAGGCGGAGGTCAAATATTTAGTATTGGAAAGTCAAAGGCTAAACTTTTTGACAAAGATCAAAAAGTTAAAACTAGTTTTAAAGATGTAGCAGGGCTTGAAGGTGCCAAAGAAGAAGTTCAAGAAATTGTTGACTTCTTAAAAAGCCCAGAAAAATATACAGCACTTGGTGGAAAAATACCAAAAGGCGCTTTACTTGTAGGACCTCCAGGAACAGGAAAAACTTTATTGGCCAAAGCTGTTGCAGGTGAAGCAGACGTTCCATTTTTCTCTCTTTCAGGATCTGATTTTGTTGAAATGTTCGTTGGTGTTGGAGCCTCTCGTGTAAGAGATTTATTTAAACAAGCTGCTCAGAAATCTCCATCTATAATTTTTATAGATGAGATTGACGCAATAGGTCGTTCAAGAGGAAAAAGTAACATGACAGGAGGAAATGATGAGCGTGAAAACACACTGAATCAATTACTTACAGAAATGGATGGATTTGGTACAGATGTGAACGTTATTGTTCTTGCTGCAACCAATAGAGCAGATGTACTGGATAAAGCATTGATGAGAGCAGGAAGATTTGACCGTCAGATTTATGTTGATTTACCAGATTTAAATGAGCGCAAAGAAATATTCAAAGTTCATATAAAGCCATTAAAATTAAATAAAGATGTTGATTTAGATTTCTTATCTAAACAAACTCCTGGATTTTCAGGAGCAGACATTGCCAATCTTTGTAATGAAGCGGCATTAATGGCTGCAAGAGAAAATAAAAAATCCGTACATCATCAAGATTTTCTGGATGCTACTGACAGAATAGTTGGCGGTTTAGAGAAAAAAAATAAACTGATTACTATTAAAGAAAAAACTACCGTTGCTTATCACGAAGCAGGACATGCAACAGTAGGTTGGATGCTAGAGCATGCTGCTCCTTTGGTTAAAGTTACTATTGTTCCTCGTGGTCAATCTTTAGGTGCTGCATGGTATTTACCTGAAGAAAGAATGCTTGTAGAAAAGCAACAAATGTTTGACGAGATGTGTATGACTTTGGGTGGAAGAGCTGCAGAAAAGGTAATGTTTGACGTGATAACTACAGGTGCGTTAAGTGATTTAGAAAAAGTAACCAAACAAGCAAAAGCGATGGTTACCATCTATGGCTTGAGTGACAAAATTGGAAACTTAAGTTATTATGATTCGTCAGGAGGAGGAGAATATGGATTTACAAAACCATATAGTGAGAAAACGGCTCAAACTATTGATGAAGAAATCTCTTTATTAATTGAAAATCAATACCAAAGAGCCATTAAAGTTGTTACAGAAAATAAAGATAAGTTAATAGAACTGGCAGAATTACTTTTAGAAAAAGAAGTTATTTTTGGAGATGATTTAGTTAAGATATTTGGAGAAAGACCTTTTACTAAATCACCTATTGCTCCAAGTAAATCAAAGAAAAAGCAAACAAAAAAGGAAACTAAAGTTGAAAAAAAACCTAAAGTTTCAGAAAATGAAGAAACAATTTCAACAGAAAAAGAATAAAAATTTTTAAAAACAAAAAACTACCTTGAATTTTTTAAAAAAAATATTTAAAACATCGGATGAATCTTCTAAAGATGAAATAAATAAACAAAACGTTGTATTATCTTTAGATGACTCATTTGTACATAACTTTATTAAAAGAGGTGGGAAGTTTTTATATTGTTTAAAAAAAGAAGATGTAACAAAGAGTCTTTTAAATATTATTGAAGAAAATAATTGGAATTCAATAACATTTATTAATAAAGATTTAGGTTCTTATATCGCTTCAATAGATATAAAAACTGACTCCAAATTTAATCCTATCAATCCATTATTTACAACTTGTGAGTATTTAATTTCAGAAAATGGAAGTTTGCTTTTTTCTTCAAACCAAATAAAAGAAAAACGACTTTCAACTCTTACTAATGATTTTATTGTATTGGCAACCACAAGTCAGATTGTGAAAAATATGGGAGAAAGTTTAACCGGAATTAAAAATAAATATTCGGGTAAAGATTTACCGACAAACATAAGTCCCATAAAAAACTACACTACTCATATTAATAGTGACGAAAACTTCATGAATTATGGAACTAATAATTCTAAAAACCTATATTTGCTTCTATTAGAAGATTTATAAAATGAATAACTTTTTAACAAGAATAGTTTCTGGTATTGTATATGTTTTTTTTCTTATAAGCTCAATTTTATACAGTAAGATTAGTTTTTTAACTCTTTTCTTTGTGATGATGCTATTGTGCTTATATGAATTCATGAAAATGATCAAATTAAAAAGTATTTTCCCATATATAATTGGAACTTTAGCCTATATATTTGGAAACATATTAAGTGTTGAAGATGTACCTTCTAAGGTTATATTTCAATATGCAGGAGTTCTTTTATTTCTGACTATCTTTTGTTCATTTGCCTGGATTTTATTAGCAAAAAAAGAAGAAATTGTAAGCCATCTAGGGAAAATATTTCTAAGCGTTGTATACATTATCGTTCCATTCGTTTTAATGGTTCAAATTCCTTTTTTGAATGCTGATGACTCTTATGCTAAAACAACCATTTTAGGTGTTTTTATTCTGATTTGGAGTAATGATTCTTTCGCTTATTTAATTGGGAAGAACTTTGGAAAAATGAAATTATTAAAACGTATTTCGCCAAACAAGACTGTTGAAGGGTTTATTGGAGGAATGATTGCGTGTTTTATTATGAGTTTTTTTATTGCTCAATACTTTACAATGCTTTCACCTATTCAATGGATTGTATTGGCAGGTCTAGTAAGTGTTTTTGGAGTTTTAGGAGATTTAATAGAGTCGATGTTTAAACGCCAGGCTGGAATCAAGGATAGTAGTAATTTAATTCCAGGTCATGGAGGATTCCTAGATCGATTTGATAGTGTTATTTTTGCAGCTCCATTTATTTTTATTTATTTACAAATCGTATAAGTTATGTTCCATAAAGAAGGTTATAAAATTATTTTAATAGCAGTTGTTCTTCTGTTAGTTTCCATTTTAGCAATTGATACGTTTATTGAGATTGGATGGTTACGTAAAATTATTTCAATAGTTTTTATTGGGCTTTTTATCTTGATCTTACAGTTTTTCAGAAATCCAAAAAGGGTTACAGAACTAAATGAAAATAATATCATTTCACCAGTAGATGGTAAGGTCGTTGTCATAGAAGAAGTCTATGAACCTGAATTTTTTAAAGACAAGAGATTACAAGTTTCGATTTTTATGTCACCTTTAAATGTACATGTAACTCGTTATCCTATAAGTGGAAAAGTAGTGTTAAGTAAATACCATCCAGGAAAATATTTAGTCGCTTGGCATCCTAAGGCTTCTGAGGAAAATGAACGCACTACTATAGTAATTGAAAATAAAACAATAGGTAAGGTTTTATATCGTCAGATTGCTGGAGCATTGGCTAGAAGAATTGTAAACTATGCAACTGTTGGCGAAATTGTAGAACAAGGTACAGATGCAGGTTTTATAAAATTTGGATCTAGAGTTGATTTATTTCTTCCATTGGATGCGAAAATTAATGTAGAATTAAATCAAAAAGTGAAAGGCGGACAACAAATAGTTGCCTCATTATAATTTCTTTTTCATATCTTTGAATAGTTATTTTATAATGAAAAAAAAACTAAATACGAAGTTCGACCAAGCTTATAAACTTGCTTCGGAAACCAAAGATAAACTTCCTGCTGATGTAATGTTACAGTTCTACGCATATTACAAACAAGCAACCAAAGGGAATAATTACGAACAATCTAGCAGTAATGAAGATGTAAGAAATGCTTTCAAATTAAATGCCTGGTTTCAATTAAGTCATGTATCTGAAGAAGATGCCAAAAAGGAATATATAAAACTGGTAAAAAAACATTTAAATTCCAATAATTAATAAAATTCACGTAATGAAAAAAATAGCATTAATTACAATTCTTGCACTAATAAGTATAACAACTATTTCTTGTAAAAATGACAAAAAAAACGAAGTGAATAGTACTGAAAAATTCTATTCTGTAGAACCTCGTACCACCAAAGTAAGTTTTACAGCCTATAAAACAACAGAGAAAATAGGTGTTGGAGGTCAGTTTACTAAGGTGAACTTTACTAATATTAAAAAAAGTCTTACTCCTAGAGAGGCGCTGAATGGAACAGAATTTTCTATACCTATCTCAAGCCTTTTTACCAATAATGAAGATAGAGATTCTAAATTAATGAATCTATTTTTTGGTGTAATGGATAATACAGAGTTTCTTTCAGGAAATATTGAACTCACTTCTGATACTGAAGCAACAGCAACTATAAAAATGAATAATATTACAGAGTCATTTCCTATGAAATATACATTAAACGGACAGATGGCTTCTTTTTCTGGCGTATTAAACGTTGAAGACTGGAATGCTCAAAAAGCGCTTGAGAGTCTTAATATTGCCTGTTTTGAATTGCATAAAGGCGCTGATGGTGTCAGTAAAACATGGTCTGAAGTGAAAGTAGACATCGTCACTTATCTAAAGATTCAATAAAATAAAAAAACTCTCAAAATAATTTGAGAGTTTTTTATTTTAATACGTTAAATTCTTTAGAAAATTCTGTTTGTCCTGAAGAACTTCAAGAATCTCTTTATGATCACTTATGTTTTTAAGAACGCCTTTTAATAAAGGATTATCAGATTTAGCATTCGAGAAAAAACTAATATTATTTTCCAATTGATGAATTTCTTTAACGGATTCATCAATCTTTTTTCTGATAAGCAAATGTTCTTCATCCAATTTTCGAACATCATTCTGAGCAATTAAACCTTCCATTTTATTTTCAAACTTGATCATCTCTTTTTCTTTATGATCAATAGAGAGTTTAGAAAAAAGTGTATCTAGAACTTTAGAGAATTTAGACTCAATATGTCTCAAATTAAAAGGAACATTTCCAAGACTTCTCCATTCTTCTATATAATCTTTAATCGTTTCTATATCTACTTTATTTTCTTTTTCTGATGCTTGAACTTTTATCAATTCCAATAAATCCTTCTTCTTAGAATACACCTCTTGCTCTTCTTTACTTCCTAGATCCTTAAATTTATGATACCTATCAAAATAGTGATTACATGCATTTTTAAATTCATTCCATATTTTATCAGAATGTTTCCTTGGGACGTGCCCTATTTTTTTCCAATCAGACTGAATACTTTTCATAATCTCTGTAACATTTTCCCAATCGTCACTATCCTTTAAAGAATTCGCCTTTTCAATAAGTTTTAATTTCTTATCTAAATTGACGCTCTGCTCTCCTTTCGCTTTTTTATAAAAATTATTTTTATGTTGATTAAATTCTCTAGTTGCCACTTTAAAATTCTGCCATATGGTTTCGCTCTGAGATTTAGGAACATTTCCAACTTTAAAAAATAAATCTCGCAGTTCATCAACAATTTTCATACTCTTCTGCCAGTCACTATGACTATTATTTTTAGTCACATCAATACTCTTTATAAGTTCAATAATTTCATTTTTATTATCAATATTTTGTTGATAATCACTCTTCATATTTCTAAAATTATCATGACGTTTATCATGAATTTTTTTAGTAGCAGAACTAAAATCGCTCCAAACTTTTTCACGAAATTCTTTAGAAACTGGACCTATTTCTTCTTTCCATGTTTTATGTAACAATTGTAATTGTTTAAAAGCGTAGTTGATATCATGATGTTCACCAAGTTCCTGTGCTTTAACAACAAGTTTTAATTTTTCTTCAAGATTATGTTTAAAATCAAGATCTCGTAAATCGTTACTTAAATGCAATAAATCATAAAAACGCTCAACATGATGATGATAAGTCCTCCAAGTATTGTTGTATTTATCCCTTGATATAGGTCCTATAGCCCTCCATTTATCTTGAATCGATCGAAATTGAATATACATTGTCTTAGCATCACCATTTTTAATCAATTCCTTTAATTGGTCTATAACTTCTAATTTTAATTCAAGGTTCGTATTTAACTGAACGTCTAAACTTTTATAATAATTTCCACGCTTTTCTTTAAAACCCTTCATTAAATTATTATATTCAACTTTTATAGGGTTGGAATATTTAAAATCTATACTTTCTCCTCCTTGCTCAATAAATGCTGATTTCTTCTCATCGTATAAAACTGAAAATTGCTTGCTAAATGAATTTTTAATCCTATTAACTTTATCATTAATTTTTTGGATAGGCTGTTCACTTATAAGAGAATTCAACTCTTTCACTAAAGATTCCAAATCTAATTCTTCATAATTAACTTCTAATTCTTCATCATTATGATCTCCCTCAGAATTAAATGCTATTTGATCATCAATTTCTTCAATAACTTCTTTTTCGGAAAGAGCATCTTCATTAGATTTTTCTTTTTCAACTAGCGAAGAAGGCTCCGTATCAATTTTCTCTTGAGCGACTTCTTTTTCAACAAGTGTGGATGGTGCTTCTTCAATTTTTTTTAAATTTTCTTCAGGTTTTTGAAGGTTTTCGTCTTTAGTGTCTAACATTTTAAATTAATGTTTAAGGGTCCGTAATAAATTTGGTCAATTAGATAAGAATAACTTATAAGTAAATACTTTCTAAAATATAGATACAAATTTAGGCAAAAAGTTGCGTTATTATTCTACAGGAACTAGTCATTCCAAATTTCCCAAGACTTTTCAGCTTGAAATTTAAGCATTTCGGAACCATTTTTTATAATAGCCCCTTGTTTTTTACCTAGTTTAAGAAATGTAGATTCTTCAGGGTTATAAATTAAATCAAACAATAAATGCTTTTCATTCAAATAATTATAAGGAATATCAGGAAACAATTCTATATCCGGAAAAGTACCTAAAGGAGTACAATTAATAATTAAATGATATTCATTTAAAATCGCCTCATTTAAAGAATCATAAGAAAGTTGATCAGTGGTAGGCGATCTTGAAACAAATTTATATTTGATATTTAAATTCTCAAAAACATATGCAATTGCCTTTGAGGCTCCTCCAGTACCTAGAATTAAAGCCTTTTTATGATGATTCTTCAATACCGTCTGCAAAGATTTTTTAAAACCATAAGCATCAGTATTATGCCCTATTAATCTATTATCTTCTGTAATCTTAATTGTATTAACAGCACCTATTTTTTGAGCTATTTCATCAATTTCAGACAAGTAATTCATAATAGATTCTTTATAAGGAATAGTAACATTTAATCCATAATATTCATGCTCTTTCTGATATAGTAAAAATGGAAATTCTTCAATCTCCGGAATATCAAAATTTCGATAAGAACATTCCTTTAAATTTAATTCCGTAAATTTTTTAGCAAAATAATTTCTAGAAAAAGAATAAGAAATATCTTTACCTACCAATCCATATTTTTTCATTGTACTCATTTATATTATAACTTATTTCTACTTATAGAGTATCTATCTAAGACCAACAACAATCCAAAACCCATGATAATAAAAAAAACTGCAATCCATGTTTCATTTAAATGATAATCAGGAAAAAAACGTTGATAATTCTCTATTATTCTATCGTCATTAAAATCTTTTAAAATTATTCCATTCTCTGAAGCATAAACTTCTTTTTTCCAAGGCCACACTATTCCCAAAGAACCAGTAATAAAACCAATAATAATTGCTGTAACAAGCTGATCCCATCTTTTTAAAATATAACCCAGAATATGTGATGTTACAACCAGTCCAAATGCGGATCCTCCTGTAAAAACAGTAATTATTTTCAAATATTTAATCCGAATTTGATCCTGCAAAAAACTCCAATTCCAAGAAAAAACATCCACAATAGTCTTATAAAGCATCGTTACTGAATCAACCAGTAACAACACATAATTTCCTAATAGAATAAGTATAAAAGAGCCTGAAAGTCCAGGTAATGTCATTCCAGAGACACCTACAATTCCACAGAAAAATACAAACCATAAATTTGTGTTTTCTTTAGCAGGATTCATAAAACTTATTGAAATCCCAATTGCAATACCCATTAAAGTAAATAATAGATTTGTTTTTGACCATTTATATCCTTTTGAAATATAATAAATAGAACCTATAATCATTCCGAAAAACGTACTCCACACATAGAGTTCGTAATTCTGAATTAGATAGTCTAAAACAATAGAAATACTGAAATAACTGAACATACTCCCTCCCATTACTAGTATTAAAAAAGGAGCA
This sequence comes from uncultured Flavobacteriaceae bacterium, assembly GCA_905479835.1. Taxonomy (GTDB): domain Bacteria; phylum Bacteroidota; class Bacteroidia; order Flavobacteriales; family Flavobacteriaceae; genus Urechidicola. Next base: position 15,188 of record CAJQNZ010000044.1, on the reverse strand, counting down.
TTGATGTAATTGAAAAAAGTTTTATATTTACCGTTAAAAAGCAATTTTAATGCTTTGCCATTTATTTTTTGAAAAGAATAAATTAATTCCACATAGAAATCTAAAACAAATGCCACGGTACCTCCAGAAACACCAGGAACTTTATTTGCAGCACCCATAGACAACCCTTTTAAGAAGAGTAGTATTTTATCTAAAAAACTACGTTTTTTACTCATTCTTAACCGCAATTTTTTCCAAAATCAGAATACTTAAAAATCCTACAATTGATAGTAGAATTGCATATAGTAATTGCGGATCTCCCTGATAAGCGTATGGAGAAATACTCTGTTCATTAACAGGAACTTGAAGACCATGAGAATTTATTCGCCAAGTTAAAGTCTCTTTCCATGGCCATATTTTATTTAGAGAACCTATTACAAAACCGGTTAAAACTGCTAAAGTCATGTTTTTATAATGAGTAAACAACCATTTAATAACTCTTGAAAAAGTAAGTAATCCAACAATTACTCCTATTCCTATTATTGCTAACAATTTAAAATCTCTATTATTAATAGCATCAAAAACTGGTTTATAGGCACCTAAAATCACTAAGATAAATGAACCAGAGATTCCAGGTAATATCATGGCACAAATTGCAATTGCACCAGCAAAAAACAAATAAACTGGTGAAGTATCATCAGAAACTAAAGGTTCTAAAGTTGTAATCCAATAGGCTATAAAAGAACTTAAGGCTAGTAAAAAAAATGTAATGAATTTCCAATCGGTAATTTGCTTTCCTATATAAAGGATACTTGCTAAAACGAGTCCAAAGAAAAATGACCATAATAAAATAGGCTTATTTTCAAGCAACCAAGAAATTAATTTAGCTAATGAAACAATACTAATACATATTCCTACTAAAAGTGATACTAAAAAATTTCCATTGATTACTTTCCAAAAACTTTTTACACCTTCCGATTTTAATAATTTTATTGACTTAAAACTTATTGCACTTATGGATGATAGCAATTCCTCGTAAATTCCTGAAATAAAAGCAATCGTTCCACCAGAAACACCTGGAACAACATCTGCCGCTCCCATTGCTAGTCCTTTTAATGAAATGATAAAATAATCCTTAATTCTCCTTTTCTGCATTTCAATTTCTTGTTTTCACAAATGTAATATTTCTCTATAAAGAAAATACAGTTTTAATAAGATAAAAGACGAAATATATTAGGCGTTATTAAATTCAAAAATTATTGCTGCAACAGTATTTAGTTCAAAAACTGCAGGAAACAACTCTTTAATTACCTCATGATATTCGAAGTCAATTTCTAGACCTTTTCTCAATAATTTTTCAGCCTTACCATCTTCTCCAAGGATATAATAGACACAACTTAAACGATATATTATTTCAGAAGTATCAGGATATAATCTATTTGCCTTAATCAACACTGCTGAAGCCTCTTGAAATTCACCGATAAAATTCAATACATCGGCAAGTCCTATGAATATATCCAGGTTAGAGTCACCATATTCAATACAATTATAAAATGCCTTAATGACTTCTTTGAAAAAATCTAATTTTAAATTGATCTCAGCATATCTTCTCCAATACATTGTATTTGCCTCATCAATTGATAAGGCTTTATTGATATAATACAATGCTTTTTGATAATTTTCTTCTTCACAATATGCATTGGTGATTGCAATCCATCCTTTATCTAATAAAGGATCTTCTTTAACTGACTTTTTATAAAATTGAATTGAAAGTTCATTTTTATGAAGTTTTTTATAGCATTCACCTATCCTGAAATATGAAAATGCTGTAGGATCTTCCAACTCATTAGTGATCAAATAACTTTGAATCGCTTCTTGATAAAAATTCAATTGCTCAAGAGTTTTTGCCTTTTCAAGATAAGCACCTATAAATTGATCATCTATAATTATTGCATAATCAAAAGCTCTTAAAGCATCACTAAACTCTTCCAAAATATAATGTTGACGTCCTAGTTGATGCCATGCAACTTCAGAGTAAGGATCTTGATCTATTATCTTTTCAAGGTAAGTAACCGCTTCTTTGTGCTTATTTTGCATGTCAAAACAGTAAATAACATTGTATAAAGATGAATAGTCCTCGAAATCAACATCAAGACATTTAGCAAAACTTAACCTTGCATCGTCAAACTTGTCAAGGTATAAATACTCCATTCCTATCATTGACAATACATCAACTTTATCATCTGTATAAACCAAGGCAATTTTAAGTGAATCTATAGCCTTTTGGTGTTGGTCTCTTTTTGAAAAAATAGTAGCTTTCTGTATATATACTTCTTCATTATGAGGTTCAATTGCATGCAAAGCAGTTAATATGATATCCGCTTCATCAAATTTATCTTCATAAATAAACAATTCAGCAAGTAGAATTTTTAAACTTACAGAACCTGGATGTTGTTCTAATCCTAAATTTATTGCTTTGTGAGCAAGTGTCTGGCGACCACTGTCAAGATAATGTTGGATAATTTCTTCAAATTCTGTTGAATCAAAGAAATAGACATTATTGGTCTTTAACATTGATTCAAATTTTGAAAGCGATACCCTATTATTATGATTGGAGTTTCTATTCATATATTCATTTCACTTACAGTTTAAAAGTACAGTAAGAATATACTTGAATATAAAAATAGGTCAATTGTTTTTAACAATTTAATTAACAATTAGTGTATATTTGCAAAGCAAACTTCGCTGTGTAAAAAATTTATGAGTCAAAAAAAGATCTTAAATTCAACCGAAATTCACATCATATTACATCGATTGGCATGTCAGTTAATCGAAAACCATAATGATTTTTCTAATACAGTATTGATTGGTTTACAACCTAGAGGAGTATTTCTTGCTGAAAGACTTACAGCCATTTTAAAAGATGATTACGGAATAAAAAATATTAAATCAGGTGCGCTAGATATTACATTTTATCGAGATGATTTCAGACGTAGAGAAGAACCCCTTGAAGCCAATTCAACTCAAATAAATTTCGAAATTGAAGGTAAAAACACTGTTTTTATTGACGATGTTCTTTTTTCTGGACGTAGTATCAGAGCAGGTCTTTCTGCCATACAATCATTTGGAAGACCTAGCAAAATAGAACTTTTAGTACTTATTGATCGTCGTTTCAGTAGAGATTTACCTATTCAGCCTGATTATCTAGGAAGACAGATTGATGTAATAAATAATGAGAAAGTAGTTGTAAATTGGAAAGAAAAAAATGGGAAAGACGCAATTTATCTTATAAAAAATGATTAAAATGAATCCATTAAGTGTTGAACATCTTCTTGGGATAAAATACCTCAACAAGAATGATATTGATTTAATTTTTGAAACAGCAGATCATTTTAAAGAAGTCTTAAATCGTCCCATAAAAAAAGTTCCTTCCTTAAGAGATATTACAATTGCCAATCTTTTTTTTGAAAATAGCACTAGAACCAAACTCTCATTTGAATTGGCAGAAAAAAGATTATCTGCTGATATTATTAACTTTTCTGCAGGTCAATCTTCCGTAAAAAAAGGAGAAACTTTAATCGATACTGTCAACAATATATTATCCATGAAAGTTGATATCATCGTGATGCGTCATCCCAATGTCGGTGCTGGAGTATTTCTGTCACAACATGTAAATGCTAAAATCATAAATGCAGGTGATGGAACACATGAACATCCAACTCAAGCCTTACTAGATTCTTATTCTATTCGTGAAAAACTAGGAAGTGTCAAAGGGAAAAAAGTTGTGATTATTGGTGATATTTTACATTCAAGAGTTGCACTTTCCAATATATTTGCTCTGAAATTACAAGGTGCTGAAGTTAAAATATGTGGCCCTACAACTCTTATTCCAAAATATATTACAAGTCTTGGAGTTACTGTGGAAACTGACATTCATAAAGCATTGGAATGGTGTGATGTTGCAAATGTCCTTCGAGTACAAAACGAAAGAATGGATATTAAATATTTTCCTTCTATCAGAGAATACACACAACTATTTGGGATAAATAAATCTATTCTTGACTCTCTTGGCAAGAAAATTGTAATCATGCATCCAGGACCTATAAATAGAGGTGTTGAAATTACTAGTGATGTTGCCGATGCTGATCAATCGATTATATTGAATCAAGTTGAAAATGGTGTTGCAATCAGAATGGCAGTAATCTATTTATTGGCACAACAAATAAAAAGATAATAAATGCTTATTGAAAAAGAAGATTCTTACACGCTAGTAATCGCTGACGAAAATAATTTTGAAAAATTCTTTAAAAATTTAAACAACACTTTAAATTCTTTAAAAGAAGAGCATTTACTTATTCGTTTTTCTGATAAAATTAACATTTCGATCAATGAAATTCATTTATTTTTGAATATTGCAAATGATAAACGAGAAAGTGGCACATCATTTGTTGTTATAATTAAAGGAATTGACATTGATGATATTCCAGATGAAATTAATGTTGTTCCGACTTTAACAGAAGCAATTGACGTTCTTGAAATGGATGCAATGGAACGAGATTTAATGGATTTTTAAAAATAATATACACGCTTATTGATGAAAAAACTACTTTTAATAGCAACTTTTTTAATGACTTCTTTTGTTTTTGCTCAGCAAGAACAAACAAAGAGTAACAATTTTACTGTTGAAAAAACTATTAAAAATGTTTCTGCTTCACCCAATCCATTTATAGATAAAACAACCATTTCTTTTACTTCTTCCGTTGATCAAAATGTAATTTTTTCAATTAAGAATCTATTAGGAAAGACTGTATTTGAGAAAGAATATGTTTTAAAAAAAGAAAAAAAAATCATTCCTTTTTATAAAAATGATCTAGTTGCTGGAATGTATATTTATTCTATACAATCTGACTCAGGAATTACTTCCAAAAGGCTAGTTATTAAATGAGTTTGAAATTAAAAATTTTAGGCTGTCACAGTGCTATACCTAGCTCATCGACACATACAACTTCCCAACTTCTAGAAATAAAAAATAACTTTTTCCTTATAGATTGTGGAGAAGGCACTCAAGTTCAACTAAGAAAATACAAAGTAAAATTTTCTAAAATAAAGCATATTTTTATCTCACATTTACATGGAGACCATGTTTTTGGGTTGATAGGTCTTATATCAACTTTTCGATTACTGAATAGAGAAACTGTTTTAAACGTTTACGGACCTCTTGGAATTAAAGAATTTATATGCGTACAACTAAAACTCACTGAATCCTACGCCAATTATCCTATAGTGTTTCATGAACTTGACTCGAAGGAAAGTGAATTGATCTATGAAGATAAAAAAGTAAAAGTCTCCACAATACCTTTAAAACATAGAATTTATACCAATGGATTTTTATTTCAAGAGAAAATAGGAGAACGAAAATTAAATATGGATGCAATAGTAAAGCATCCAGAAATTGAAATATGCGATTATCAAAATTTGAAAAACGGAAAAGATTTCGTTCGAAGTGACCTATCAATTATTTCAAATAAATCATTAACTCACGACCCACAAAAACCTCTGAGTTATGCCTATTGTAGTGATACATCATTCAAACCTGAAATTGCTGAAATCATTAAAAATTCAGACATATTATACCATGAGTCTACTTTTCTAGAAGACAGAGGAGATCTTGCTATAAAAACCAAACACAGCACTGCAAAACAAGCTGCAGAAATTGCTAAACTTGCAAATGTCGGCATGCTGATTCTCGGTCATTATTCCAGTAGATATGAAAATCTTAATGACTTTAAAAAAGAAGCATCAACTATTTTCTTAAACACTCATCTTGCTGAAGAAGGCAAGACTTTCATTATATAGCAGACTACATACGCTACCAATTTTCGTTTTTAGTTAAAGTATTGTAAAACTATTTTAAAGGATGTAACAATTTTCTTCAATAGCAGTCTTATCATTATATGCTTAAAACTAACAATTAAAGTATAAAACATACAAAAACAGAAAAATTTATTAAAAAATAGTTAGTTAAGTTGAATAAGAGGTTGTTTATTAGTTTAATAGCCTCTTTTTATTGCTTTCAATTCACTTTTTTTCATCTAACGGTTTTCCGTGATATTTAGTTATTTTTACTTAAAAAACTTGTAAAAAATATTTTTGTTTTGTAAATTTGACATGTAATAATGAAGCATGTATTCATACAATAGCATTATCAACAAAGACATTAAATGATTTGGAGTATTTGGGGTTCTTTAAATTATTTAATAAAAAGCTTTCGAAGAAATTTGAAGGCTTTTATTTTTTTAGCGGTTTATTGTTTTTAATAAAAAAACCTATAAACCACTATTAATTGAATTGTTGAGAAAATGAGTAGCATTCCATAAACTAAAAAATCCAAATCCTTTAGGATTTGGATTTTTTTTAATTCTAGGAATGATTTTATTACTACCAACGGATAATTACACTTCCCCAAGTAAATCCACTTCCAAAAGCTGCCAATACAACTAGATCATTATCTTTTATCTTACCTTTTTCCCATGCTTCTGTCAATGCAATAATTACTGAAGCAGCAGTTGTATTTCCATACTTCATAATGTTATTATACACTTTATCATCACTTAATTGAAATTTCTTTTGAATAAATTGAGCAATTCGCAAATTCGCTTGATGAGGAATCAACATATCAATAGCTTCTTTCTCAAGATTATTTGCCTTTAGTCCTTCAATAATGGCCTCTGAAAAACGGCCTATTGCATGTTTAAAAACAAACTGTCCATTCATATAAGGATAGTAAGAAATATCATTAGGATCATTCTTTTCCAATATTTCTGGAACCCACCGTCCAGTTGAAGGTCCTTCTAAGACAAGCTCTTTAGCATGTTTACCTTCCGAATGAAGATGAGAAGATAATATTCCTTTGCCTTTTTCTTCACTTCTGGAGAGAACTGCTGCTCCTGCTCCATCTCCAAATATCACAGTAACATTTCTACCTCTGGTTGACCTCTCTAATCCTCCAGAATGATTTTCAGCACCTATTACAAGAATATTTTTATACATTCCTGTTTTTATAAACTGATCCGCAACTGACATTGCATAGATAAATCCTGAACATTGGTTCCTTACATCTAGTGCACCTATTGTATCCATTTCAAGCATATCTTGAACCTGAACACCTCCTCCTGGAAAATACATATCTGGACTTAAGGTTGCAAATACTATAAAATCAATATCATCCTTAGTCAATCCAGCTCGTTCAATTGCAATTCTTGCTGCTTTTGCACCCATAACTGAAGTTGTATCTTCAGTCTTAGGGTCTATCCATCTTCTCTCTTTAATCCCTGTTCTTTCCTGAATCCACTCATCTGAAGTATCCATAAATTCCTTTAAATCATTGTTGGTCACAATGTTGTCAGGAACATAATATCCGAGCCCTGTTATTTTTGAACTATACATCTATAATTTTTTGTTTTTCTTAAAATCAAATTTACAAAATTATTATTTGTTATGCTATGAATAATACTTTGATAAATTTTTCTGTCATCTTGTCACAAATCTTCTTTTGGTATTTTTTTTGACTATAGGTATTTAAACAAAAATAAAATAATCAACATACTCTCTATTAATGAGAGTCTTTAATAAAATTAAAATTATGGCAAAAGGAAATATAAATGTATCAGTAGAAAATATATTCCCACTGATTAAAAAATTCTTATACTCTGATCACGAAATCTTTTTACGTGAACTTATTTCTAACGGAACTGATGCAACATCAAAACTAAAACATTTAATTGCTATTGGTGAAGCAAAAGTTGATTTTGGCAATCCACAGATTGAGGTGAGTATTGATAAAGAAGCGAAAACCTTGACTATAAAAGATCAAGGTTTAGGAATGACTGCTGAAGAAGTTGAAAAATACATCAATCAAATTGCTTTTTCTGGTGCTGAGGAATTTTTAGATAAATACAAAGACAATGAAGCTGGAATCATTGGTCATTTTGGGTTAGGTTTTTACTCTGCTTTTATGGTTGCAGATAAAGTAGAATTGATTACTAAATCTTTTAAAGATGAAAAAGCTGCTCATTGGACTTGTGATGGCTCACCAGAATTCACTTTAGTAGTACATGATAAGACAGACAGAGGAACAGAAATTATTTTACACATTGCAGAAGACTCTTTAGACTTTTTAGAAGAATCAAAGATTTCTGGGTTGTTAAATAAATACAATCGATTCAACCAAGTACCAATAAAATTTGGAACTAAAAAAGTAAACGATCCTGATTTTACGCCAAAAACAACCAAAGATAAAGATGGTAAAGAAACTACTGAAAATCATAAACAGATTGAAGTAGATGCTATCATTAATAATACGAGTCCTGCTTGGACTAAAAAACCTTCAGATTTAAAAGAAGAGGATTACAACAATTTCTACAGAGAATTGTATCCAATGCAATTTGAAGAATCTTTATTCCACATTCATTTAAATGTAGATTATCCATTTAATTTAACTGGAATTTTATTCTTCCCAAAGTTAAGTCCGTCTATGGATATGCAAAAAGATAAAATTCAATTGTATCAAAATCAAGTTTTTGTAACTGATAATGTAGAAGGGATTGTCCCTGATTTCTTACAAATGCTTAAGGGTGTTATTGACTCTCCAGACATTCCTTTAAACGTTTCTAGATCTGGTTTACAAGCAGATGGAGCGGTAAAGAAAATTTCTGGCTATATCACTAAAAAAGTAGCTGATAAGTTAAGTTCGTTATTTAAAAACAACCGAGAAGATTTTGAAAAAAAATGGAACGATATCAAAGTAATTATCGAATACGGTATGTTGTCGGAAGATAAATTCTTTGAAAAAGCAGAAAAATTTGCTCTATATCCTACTGTAGAAGGAGAAGCATTTGTATATGATGAATTGATTGCAAAAATCAAAGACAATCAAACGGATAAAGATGGAAAGACTGTCATATTATATACTTCTGATGCAAAAGCACAACATAGTTATATTCAAGATGCAAAAGAAAAAGGATATCAAGTCTTATTATTAGATTCTCCTATTATTTCTCACTTGATTCAAAAACTAGAAACGAGCAAAGAAAATATTTCATTTGTCCGAGTAGATGGAGATCATATTGAGAATTTGATTAAAAAGGACGAAACAAAAATAAGCAAGTTATCTGATGAAGAACAAACGAGTTTAAAAACAATATTGGAAACAAAAATCCCTAAAGAAACGTATTCTATCCAACTTGAAGCGATGGATTCTACTGCCAATCCGTTTATCATTACGCAACCGGAATTTATGCGTAGAATGAAAGAAATGCAAGCGTCTGGTGGTGGTGGAATGATGGGAATGGGTAATTTTCCAGATATGTACAACTTGGTTGTAAATACCAATAGCGAACTAATTGGAGAAATATTAAATACTAAAACTGATAAAAAACAAGAGCGTCTAATTAAACAAACATTTGATCTTGCTAGATTATCGCAGAATTTATTACATGGAGAAGAACTGACTGACTTTATCAAGCGTAGTTACGAGTTGATCAAATAAATTGATAAGTGTCTGTTTGAGAGAAATTGATAGCAAGTTCACACTTTTTCTTCTATAATGTAAAGAAAAAAAATCGTTTCACTTTCCAGTGAAACGATTTTTTTATGGCACACCTCATCCTTAAAAAATAACAATTCAGAAGTTTTCTCTTTCGAACATCAAAATAAATGCTGATTTTTATATCTTACTATTTTATAAAATATTTATGGGAGAAGCAGTACAGATTTTAATTTATATCCACGCATTTTTTGGCGGAGTTGGATTGATTACTGGAATAGGAAGTATAATTGTTAAAAAAGGAAGTGCAATTCACAAGAGAATGGGAAAACTCTTCTCTATAGGAATGATTACAAGTTCTCTTATTTCAATTCCTATTTCCTGGATGCCAAATCATGAAAATTTATTTTTATTTTTAATTGGATTGTTTACCATATATCTAGTCTTAGCAGGAAATAGAGCATTAACATTCAAAACAAAAGAAAAAGCAGATAGGCTAGATAAAATCATTTCTGGAACTATGCTGTTTTTTTCTTTAAGTATGATTTTATTAGGCTTATATGGAGTAATAAACAAGGCTTCTTTTAGCATTTTATATTTGTTTTTTGGTAGTTTCGGATTGATACTCTCAAGCAAAGATTTTCTATTTTATAAAAAAATAAACAAACCAAAAAATGCTTATTTGATCTCTCATATTGGAAAAATGATGGGAGCATTGATAGCATCAATTACAGCATTTATAGTTGCCGGTTTAGGGATTTCAACTTTAAGTACATGGATGTTGCCTACAATTCTTGGTACTGGATATATAATCTACTGGAAAAGAAAAATGACCCTAAAAAAGGTTAAGAAAAATTAATAAGTGAATTTTCAATAATAAATTAAGAGTTGAATTTTATAAAAAAATAATTTGTTTTAAACCTTTTGACTTATAAAAAGTCAAATAAAAAAACATTCTCAAATCTACTTATGAAAATCAAACAGAATTTAATTACTAGAAACATACGATTATTCTTTATACTATCTCTTTTTTTTACAAATTTCAGTTGTCAAGATACCGATTCCGATTCAGAAGAAATCATTGAAATAGAAGATCCAGTAGTAAATGAAACTTCTGATCTTACTAATTTACCATTTGGAGGTGTCGGAGAAACCAAAATTTTAATTAGAAATCAAGGCGATCAATTTCCAAATTTTTTATCCTTATGGCTTTGCGGGCTCCCTTCAAATGGTGCAGGTGCAAATAACGCAAGTGATTGGACAAATCCTGATGGCACTTGGGATTATACAAGAAAACCTCAAGTTGAAGGTAATGTTACTTGGAATCACGTATTTGACATTAGTTTAGATGGAAATGGAAACCGAATTATTACAGGTAATAATTTACCAGACCATCCTACTGGAATATTTCCAATACAGCCTGGAACTACAGCATATCAATACGATGGAAATCCAAACATTATTTCTGAACAAGTCGTAAATTATACATTACCTGAATTACCAGAGATTGCAGATGAAGTTAACTGTGTGTTTTTTGGACCTGCAGGATTTTCTGTAACTGGCGCTGCTATTTACCATGGAGCCTCAACTCTCGGAACTGACGCTGCAGCGCACGAGATGCTTGATAGATTTGGTGGACATACGGATGGAACAGAAAGGTACCATTATCATTTCCCTTCAGAAGACCTACAAGAACATATTCATGAGCACGATTCTGGTCACGCAGCAATTATGGGCTATATGCTTGATGGTTTTGGAATATATGGTCCTCAAGGTGAAAATGGAGAAGTACTTACTTCTTCAGATTTAGACGAATGTCATGGACACACACATCCTGTACTTTGGGATGGAGAAATGATAGATCTATATCACTATCACTGGACCTATGATTTTCCTTATAATATTGGCTGTTTCAAAGGAACGCCTCAATAAAATGATATCATAAAATCGTGTTTAATTAATTACTTGTTTCTAACTTAACTTGCTGCTAGATTCAGGAAAAACTCAAGGAAATTGTTATACCTGTTCGCCAAAATAATTTGCATCTGAGTTTAGATTTGATTTTTATTTGAGTAACTTTCGTGCTTAAAAATGGAATTGATTATTCAAAACGAAACTATACTAAAACAAGTGAAAATTCATTAACTTTAGACCATATTACTTTTGTAATTCATATCAATTAGAACACTCTCATGCAATTATTTGATATAAAAACGGATGCTACTCTTAATCTACTTCCCAAAGATGGAACGGTACATTATTATGGGAAAATTCTTAACCTCAACAGAGCAAATGACTACTTCCAAGCATTAATTACAACTATCAATTGGAAGCATGACGAAGCAATCATTTATGGTAAGAAAATAATTACAAAACGGAAAGTTGCATGGTATGGAGAAAAAGCATTTAAATATACTTATTCTAAAACAACTAAATCTGCACTACCTTGGAGTAAAGAATTATTGGAATTGAAAAAATTTATAGAAAAAGAAACAGGCGAAACATATAATTCTTGCTTGCTCAATTTATATCATAATGGTAATGAAGGAATGGGATGGCATAGTGATGGCGAAAAAGATTTAAAAAAGAATGGAGCCATCGCTTCTTTAAGTCTTGGAGCAACTCGAAAGTTTGCTTTTAAGCATAAATTACACAAAGATAAAGTTGAATTGTTGCTAGAACATGGAAGCTTACTTGTAATGAAAGGCGAGACTCAATCACATTGGTTACATAGATTGCCTCCTACTACAAAAATTTCAACACCAAGAGTAAACTTAACTTTTAGAACCATTGTAGAAAAATAACTAATTGCTATAAAATAAAAAACCTCAACATAGGTTGAGGTTTTTTATTTATATAATGCTTAAATATTACTTTTTAAACTTAGCATATTTAGTCTTGAACTTATCAATACGTCCTGCAGCATCTATTAATTTAGATTTTCCAGTGTAATATGGATGAGAAGTTCTTGAAATCTCTAGTTTTACTAAAGGATATTCAACACCATCAACTTCAAGTGTGTCTTTAGTATTAGCAGTAGAACGTGTTAAGAACACATCCTCATTGGACATGTCTTTAAATGCTACCATTCTATAATTTTCTGGGTGTATACCTTTTTTCATTTTTAAATATTTTACACAACGCTTTTTGACGTTGCTAATTTTAAGTCTGCAAATTTAACGATATTTTTTATATATCAAATAATAAAAAGTGTTTTATTTGTATATTAACTAACTCTCATAAAAAATACAAATGCATTTTAAAAATAACGCTATACTCGGATTCACACTATTGTTACTTATTTCTTGTAAGTCAGAATATAATTTTGTTTTAAAAACACCTAAAAAACTAAAAATCAGCAATCAACTATCTATATCTTTTTCCGATAAAAATGATAATCCTATTGACTCGGTTCAATTTTCAATAGGAAATAAAAAGATAACAACTGGTAAAAACCTTTCAACTACTATAGATATTTCCGATTATAAACTAGGAAGACATACTGTAAATGCACTCGTTTTTTATGCCAATAAAACTAAAAAAATAACAAATACTGTTTATTTTCTGGCAGATACAGCACCTGCAATTTATAATTATAAAATTATCAACACTTATCCTCATGATAAAAATGCTTATACACAAGGACTTGAAATTCATAATGGATTTATTTACGAAAGTACAGGACAAAATGGAAGCTCTTCACTTCGAAAAGTAGAATTAAAGACTGGAAAAGTTCTACAACAAATAAATCTTGACAAGCAATATTTTGGTGAAGGAATCACACGATTTCGCGATGAGATATTCATGTTAACTTGGCAGAATGGGATTGGTTTTGTTTATGACTTTGAAACATTTAAAGAAAAAGAAACTTTTAAATATAAAAACAGTCGTTATGGTTGGGGATTGACCAATGATGGTAAGAAATTAATCAAGTCTGACGGAACAGAGAAAATATGGTTTTTAAATCCAGAAACACAAGCAGAAGAAAGTTCTATTGAAGCCTATACGGACAAGCGTAAAGTGGAAAAATTGAATGAACTTGAATATATTAACGATAAGATCTACTCCAATATTTATGGCGAAAATTCATTATTAATAATCAATCCTTCTTCTGGAAAAATTGAAGGTGTTGCCGATTTAAGAGGGTTGAGAACTAAAGTTGAGCAACATTCTAAACTGGATGTCTTAAACGGAATTGCTTATGATAAAGTAGCCAATAAATTATATGTTACTGGAAAAAACTGGAGTAAACTATTTGAAATTGAACTTATAAAACAATAATAACTTCCTATAAAAGTTATATTTTTACACGAAATAATTTATCTCTTTTCATGAAAAATACTTGGCTTGTTGTTACGCTTATTTTTATCGTACTACTTTCTTCTTGTCGCGATGACTTTGAAACCTTTGCAAGCAGTGGAGAACTTAGTTTTTCTAGAGACACTATTTTTTTAGATACAGTATTTACTACTATTGGTTCAAGTACTTATAACTTAAAAGTCTACAATAAAAGCAGTAGTGATATTTACGTTCCTTCGATCCAACTTGGAAATGGTGAAAACTCTAATTATCGATTGAATGTAGACGGTCTGACTGGGAAAACATTTGAAAATATTGAAATTCTAGCCAAAGACAGCATCTATATTTTTATTGAAACAACAATAGATTTCAACCAAATTGCAAACCCTTTGTATACCGACCAAATAGAATTTGACAATGGAAATAAACTACAAAAAGTGGAATTGGTTACCTTAGTTCAAGACGCTATTTTTATTAAACCTAATCAAAATCCATTAACCCGTAAAATAGATTCATTAACATTGAATAGTGAACCTACCACAATTAAAGGTCGTTTTCTTGAAGATAGCGAACTTACATTTACGGATGAAAAACCTTATGTCATTTATGGTTATGCAGCTGTTTCTGAAAACAAAACATTGACTATAAATGCTGGAGCACAGATTTATTTTCATGCCAATTCAGGCCTCATTGTAGAAAAAGATGCAACTTTAAACATTAATGGAGAATTAAACAATCCAGTTCTTATAGAAGGAGATCGACTAGAACCAGGATTTTCTGAAATACCTGGCCAATGGGGAACAATATGGTTACGCGCTGGAAGTAAAAATCATACCATCAATCATACAACCATTAAAAATGGTAGTGTTGGAATATTACTGGATTCGATAGGAAACAACTCTACTCCTACACTCACCATTAAAAATACACAGTTATATAATTTTTCCAATTATGGAATATTGGGTAGAGAAACCAATATTCTAGGAGAAAATATTGTGATTAACAACGCAGGAATTTCTTCATTGGCTTGTATTATCGGAGGAAAATATAATTTTACGCATTCTACATTTGCCAATTATTGGTCGAATAGTTTACGCCAATTTCCAACGGTTCTTGTGAATAATTACTTTTCTTATACTAATGAAAATGTTGAAATTATTGAAACTCGAGATTTAACTGAGGCTAATTTTACCAATTGTATTATTTATGGAAATAATAATATCGAATTATTATTGGAAAATGTTGAAGGTTCTACTTTCAATTATAACTTTAAAAACAACTTGATACAATTCAACGATTTTAATATGAGCTATGCTGGAATTCCAGAATATGATTTTAATGATCCCTCACATTTCCAAAACAACAT
>CAJQNZ010000043.1 GCA_905479835.1 uncultured Flavobacteriaceae bacterium | reverse complement strand
AGCGGAGCAATTGAAAGAAACAAAAGTGACTCAGCCAGCAATCTTCTTGCATTCTGTGATTTTGGCAAAAGTATTAGGAGATGATTTTAAACCAGAAATGGTTGCAGGACATTCGTTAGGAGAATTATCTGCATTGGTTGCTAATGGAGTTTTGACTTTTGAAGACGGATTAAGATTGGTATCTAAACGAGCATTGGCAATGCAAAAAGCCTGCGAAGCGCAAGAATCTACAATGGCTGCAGTTTTAGGGCTGGATGATACAATTGTTGAAGAAGCATGTGCAGAAATTGATGGAATTGTTGTTGCTGCAAATTATAATTGTCCTGGACAGTTGGTAATTTCTGGAGAAATTGAAGCTATCAACAAGGCTTGTGAAGTGTTGACTGAAAAAGGAGCAAGAAGAGCCTTGGTTTTACCTGTTGGTGGAGCATTTCATTCACCATTAATGGAACCTGCGAGAGAAGAATTGGCTGCAGCAATTGAAGAAACTACATTTAGCGAACCAACATGTCCTGTATATCAAAATGTGGTTGCTAAAGCAGTTACAAATCCTGAGGAGATTAAAGAAAACTTAATTGCTCAATTAACAGCGCCAGTAAAATGGACGCAATGTATACAATCCATGATTGCTGATGGTGGAACTGAATTTATTGAAGTTGGTCCAGGAAAAGTATTACAGGGCTTAATGCGAAAAATTGACAGAACTGTTGCTGCGAGTGGAGCGAGTGTGGAGGTGTAGAACAAGTGTTACGATTTTAGTTTCGGCTATATTTAGTGCTTGAATTAAAAGTAATAATTTTTCGATTAAGTTTCAAAATATTTATTAACTATTACCATTGTATGTAGTAGTTTGTATTAAATAAGTTTTCTATTTACTCATTTTCATAATCATGTACAAATGTTACATGAGGACTACTTGCCATCAAGTTTGGATTTGTACCTTCAATTCCTTCAGGAATTGGTTGGTTTCGTTTTTGAAAATAAGATACCCAACTAGCCATTGGTTTTCCTGTGCTATCGTTAAATGTCATTGGATGAGTAAGAAAAGGAATAGCATCTTTAGGTAAACCTTGAGAAGAAAACATTTTATAAACTAATTCGGAGCAATAATAAGAATCGTCGTCCCATAAAAACACCTCATCATAAGGGGTATTAATTCTTTTGATTCCATAGGTTATTGCTTTGTTAATAAAAGGCTCATAATAACGGTTCAGTCTGGCAACTGTAGTTTGAGATTTCTTAAATTTATTTTTATTCCTATTCAGAAATTTTTTTAAAGGAGTTTGGCAAATTCCTTCTTTTGGAATAGCCTCTAATACAAACCATTTTTCATCTTTTTGCATTGCGATCCCAACATGCGAATAGTTTTTAGAAATAGAAGTTGCTGTTACATCTTTAATGGCATTATCTATTTCACTTGCTCCCGTATTCTGAAATAGTAAATCCCCTTGTTTTATTTCAAAATCATTACTTTGATTGCTTTTGCAACTGAGTAAAAAAATAGTGCATATAAGAAGGATGTATTTTCGCTTTAAGGATTTATTCATGATGGTTTTATGGTTGATTTTAAAAAAAAATTATTGGAAATGTAAATTTATCGTTTGTATTATACTCAATAAAATTGAAGAATATATAACTTATCTCACAATATGCAAATTTAAATTTTAAGACATAAAAAACGATTTACAAACTCTCCTGCCATTTCCAAGAACTCCTCAAAGCATCTTCTAGTGTAAATTCTGTTTTCCAACCAAGTTCTTTGTTGGCTAATGTCGTGTCAGCATAAGCAGCAGTGATATCTCCTGCACGTCTATCTACAACCTTAAAATTTACTTTTTTTTCGGTTACTTTTTCAAATGCCTTTACAACTTCTAACACCGAAATTCCAGTTCCAGTACCAATATTAAAAAACTCACAGTTGGCTTTATTTTGGTTATGTATCAATCTATTTAAAGCAGCAATATGTGCTTTTGCTAGATCTACTACGTGTATATAATCACGAATGGCAGTTCCGTCGGGAGTTGGATAATCATCACCAAAAATAGAAAGACATTCACGTATTCCGGCAGCAGTTTGAACAACATATGGAATTAAATTTTGAGGAACTCCTATAGGCAATTCACCAATTTTAGCAGTTTTATGTGCTCCTATTGGATTGAAATAACGCAAAGCAATGGATTTTAATTCTGTTGCTTTTGTTGTGTCTTCAATAATTAGTTCACCCATTTTTTTTGTTGCTGCATAAGGTGATTTTGCAGGTTTTGTTGGCGCATTTTCGGTAATTGGTAATTCGTCTGCTTGTCCATAAACAGTACAAGAAGAACTAAAAATAAAATTATAAACATTATTAGCAATCATTTCTTTTAATACATATGTCAATGTTGAAATATTATTTTCATAATAGAACAATGGTAGTTCTACACTTTCACCTACGGCTTTTGACGCTGCAAAATGTATCACTCCGTCAACAGTATATTTCTTAAAAAACAGTTGAACATCTTCTTTGTTTTTTAAGTCTATTTGTTCAAACTGTGGTTTGATTCCAGTGATAGAAGTAATGTTATCTAAAACCTCAATTGTTGTATTTGATAAGTTGTCAATAATAACAACTTCAAACCCTGAATTTTGTAATTCAACTACTGTGTGAGAGCCTATATACCCTAATCCTCCTGTAACAAGTATTTTTTTCATAGTATATTTTAGGGTCACTGAGCGGAGTCGAAGTGATTTTTATTTCAATTGTGTGTGACTTCGATTCCGCTCAGTTATCATTTTTATTTTAAAAAATTTAAAACAGTTTGTGTAATGTATGCAAGTTGATCATCTTCTAACTCTGTATGAATAGGAAGGGAAATAACTGTTTTAACCAACTCATTTGTCACTTTAAAATCATCTTCATTGTAGCGATCGTCTCTATATGCTTTTTGACTGTGTAATGGTACAGGATAATAGATCGCATTTGGAATATCATTGTCTAATAAATGCTTGTGTAGCGCATCTCTATCAGCATCAATAATCTGTAATGTATATTGATGATATACATGACAATCACAAGTTGAACAAATACTAGTTCCACATTTTGTAGGTGCAGGAGTGATAATATTTGGGTGATTTGCAAATGCAGTATTATAATAATGAGCCGCTTTTCTACGTGCATCACAATAACTATCTAATAATGGTAATTTTATTTGTAATACGGCAGCTTGTAAACTATCTAACCTTGAATTTACACCTACAACATCATGATAGTAACGTTCGTACATTCCATGATTTACAATTCCTCTGATGGTATGTGCTAGTTTGTCATCATTGGTAAAAATTGCGCCACCATCACCATAACACCCTAAATTTTTAGAAGGAAAAAATGATGTTGTCCCTATAATTCCCATAGTTCCTGCTTTTTTCTTTGTTCCGTCAGAAAATGTATAGTTTGCTCCAATTGCTTGTGCGTTATCTTCAATTACAAATAAATTATGCTGCTTAGCAATTTCCAAAATAGCCTCCATATTCGCACATTGTCCAAATAAATGTACAGGAACAATCGCTTTTGTTTTAGGAGTAATTGCTTTTTTCAATGCGTTAATATCCATATTAAAAGTGTCTTTTTCAACATCTATTAAAACAGGAGTTAGCTTTAAAAGTGCAATTACTTCAACGGTAGCAGCAAAAGTAAAATCAACTGTAATTACTTCATCACCTTGCTCTAATCCTAGCCCCATCATTGCGATTTGTAAAGCGTCAGTTCCATTGGCACAAGGGATTACATGTTTTACGTCAAGATATTTTTCTAAATCTGCTTGAAAACCTTTGACTTCTGGTCCTCCAATATAATAAGCTGTATCTAAAATGCTTTCAAAAGCCTTATTTACTTGAGGTTTTATATGATTGTATTGACCAATTAGGTCTACCATTTGAATTTTTTTCATGTGTATGTTTTTATTATTTTTTAATAGTCATACTTCGACTTCGTTCAGCACAGATGGGCTGTTCGCAATTAATCTTTATATTGAATGATAAATTTTTTAATATACTCGTTTTATGAATACAATTATTAAGAGTAACAAAAATACAAATTATAGATATAATAAATTAGATACGATTATACACATCCTCAAAAGGAATTCTAAAACGCTCTCCATAAATTCCTTCAGGTTTTCTAACACCACAAGAAACCACCATATTAATTTCACTACTATATGGCAAGTTTAATATTTTTTTGATGCGTAAGGTGTCCGTTCCTTCCATAGGACAAGTATCATATCCTTCTGCTGCCATACTTAACATAAAGGTCTGCGCTGCAAGACCTGCGGTTTTATGTGCTACAATTCTCATGTCAGATTTTCTCAATTGTCTATAACTTGGTTTAAAAATCCCAGTAATCCATCCAATTACATATTTTACATAACCCAATATTCCTAAGAAATCTCCATATGCAAAAGGCATTACTTTGGTATAGTACTTAAGAGCAAATTTTTCTCTAGAACTATATTCATTCATAGGTTTTTTGCCAAATGTTTTTTCTAAATTCTTTTGATGAGTTTGTACACGTTTTTTCCATAAATCTTTTCGTACTACAAAAACTACCATCTCTTTGGCAGTTGCGGCAGCATTTTGACCTAAACATGCTTTAGTTAGTTTGTCTAAAATTTCTTTGGACGTAATATGGTAGAATTCCCAAAGTTGCATATTGCTACTATTAGGAGCTAGCGTTGCTTGTTCAATACATTTTTGTACGATTTCAGAATCTATTTCAATAGTTTCATCGTAAACTCTTACGGATCTTCGATAGTTGATTGCATCAACTAAATTTGAATTTTTTTTCATTTGGTGAAAATACAAAAAAACGCCCAAAGGAAAATTCCATTTGAGCGTTTGCTAAAAAAAACAAAGGTCATTAAATTATGGTTGATCGACCTAAATCAACATTATTTCTATTGTAAAATGAATCTTCATAATCTAAAACAAAGTTTTTTACAAATTCCCCAACTTCAGCCGTTGAAAAATTATTTGCTGGATTTAAATCTGGAGTAGAAATATTCAATTCAATTGATTTTTCTACTGCAACTCTGATACAAGCAGCTTCTTCTTTTAAATTAAAATGATCAAGTAACATTGCTGCAGATAAAATTGCTGCGAGTGGATTGGCTATATTTTTTCCTTTTGCTTGAGGATATGATCCGTGAATTGGCTCAAAAAGAGCAGCGTGTTTTCCTATGGAAGCAGAGGCTAATAATCCAATCGAACCAGAAATAACGCTCGCTTCATCTGATAGTATATCGCCAAACATGTTTTCGGTTAAAATCACGTCAAATTGTGTAGGCTCAAGAATAATCTGCATTGCAGCATTGTCTACAAATAAAAAGTCAAGTGCAATTTCAGGATAACTCTTTGCAATTTCAGTTACTTGTTTTCTCCAAAGACGAGAAGTTTCAAGTACATTGGCCTTATCAACTAAAGTTAGTTTTTTACGTCTTCCTTGTGCTGCTTTAAAGGCTAAATGTGTAATTCGATCAATTTCTTCTACAGTATAGGTACATACATCTGTTGCAGAAGAACCATCTTCGCTTAGACTTTTTTCTCCAAAATAAATTCCGCTCGTTAATTCACGGTAAATCACAAAATCTGTTCCTTTAATAACGTCCTCTTTAATATTCGATTTATGAATCAGAGAATCATATGTTGTTAATGGACGAATATTGGCAAACAAGCCTAAACTTTTGCGCAATTTTAAGAGCCCTTGTTCTGGACGTACCTTAGCATTCGGATCGTTATCATATTTAGGATCTCCAATCGCACCAAATAAAATAGCGTCTGAATCTGCACATAATTTAAGAGTTTCCTCAGGTAATGGATTTCCAGTTTTATCGATTGCTATTGCACCAACATTGGCTGTTTTATAAGTAAAATTAAGTCCAAATTTTTCTGCAACGGCATCCAACACCTTTACTGACTCATTGATGACTTCAGGACCTATTCCATCTCCAGGAAGTAAGGCTATTTTTAAATTCATGGAAGTATATTGTTAAATTGTAATTCTGTTTTTTTCAAATGTTTCTATCGTATCTTTTATACTTATCAAGTAGTCAATATCATCATATCCATTGATAAGGCATAATTTTTTATATGGGTTTATCTCAAAGGTTTCTGATGTTTTAGTTTCTTCTAAAGAAATTTTTTGATTTTCTAAATCAACTTCAATTTTAGATTGAGGATTTTCTTTAACGGTATTTAAAAGTATTTGTAAAAATTCTTCAGAAACTTGAACAGGTAAAATACCATTGTTCAGAGCATTACCTTTAAAAATATCTGCAAAAAAGCTAGAAATTACAACTTTAAACCCATAATCTCCTATTGACCATGCAGCATGTTCACGACTAGAGCCACATCCAAAGTTTGTTCCGGCAATTAGTATTTGTCCTGAAAAAGAATCATTGTTTAAGACAAATTCTGAATTGATACTTCCATCTTTATGAAAACGCCAATCTCTAAATAAGTTTTCTCCAAACCCCTTTTTATCGGTTGCTTTTAAAAATCGCGCAGGAATTATTTGATCTGTATCAATATTTTCTATTGGCAATGGAATTGCGGTCGATATTATTTTTTTAAATTGTTTCATGCACTAAAAAGTAGTTGAGATATCAATAATTTTTCCTTCAATTGCAACAGATGCTGCAACTAGTGGACTTGCTAGAATGGTTCTTGAACCTTGCCCTTGACGCCCTTCAAAATTCCGATTGGAAGTAGAAACACAATATTCACCTTCAGGAATTTTGTCATCATTCATCGCAAGGCATGCTGAACATCCTGGCTGACGAAGTTTAAATCCTGCTTCTTCAAATATTGATTCCAAACCTTCTTCTTTTATCTGACTTGCTACCAATTGGGATCCAGGAACAATAAGTGCATTCACATTTAATGCCTTTTTCTTGCCTTTTATATATTCAGCGACAACTCTGAAATCTTCAATACGTGAGTTGGTGCAACTACCTATAAATACATAGTTAATCGATTGATTGATAAGTGATTCTCCTTTTTCAAATCCCATGTAACGTAGTGATTTTTCAAAAGATTCATTTTCTGTTGTTGGAATTGTTTCACCTATTTTAATTCCCATACCAGGATTCGTTCCATACGTAATCATTGGAGCAATATCAGTTGCATCAAATGTAAATTCTAAGTCAAATATAGCGTTAGTATCTGTTTTTAAACTTTCCCAATACGCTACTCTTTTATCAAATTCTTGTTCTTTTGGAGCAAATTTTCGTCCTTTAATATATTCATAAGTTGAAGCGTCAGGAGCAATCATCCCTCCACGAGCACCCATTTCTATGCTCATATTACAGACAGTCATTCTACCTTCCATGGACATGTTTTCAAATACTTCTCCTGCATATTCTATAAAATATCCAGTTCCTGAATTTGTCCCTAATTTTGCAATAATATATAAAATCACATCTTTGGGTTGCACCATTTTTGGTAGTTTTCCATTTACTATAATGCGCATGGTTTTAGGTTTTTCTGTTATCACAGATTGACTTGCCATTACTTGTGCTACCTGACTTGTACCAATTCCAAAAGCAATCGTTCCAAATGCACCATGAGTAGAAGTATGGCTATCTCCACATACCATTGTCATTCCAGGTTGTGTAATACCAAGTTCTGGAGCAATTACATGCACAATACCATTGTATTGATGACCTAGGCCGTATAATTCAATGTTGTTTTTCTTACAATTGATTGAAAGTTGTTCCAATTGTTTTCTGGATAATTCATCTTTTACAGGGAGATGTTGATCAATTGTAGGAGTATTATGGTCAGCAGTTGCTACAATTTGTTTTGGACGAAATAAAGGAATATTTCTATTTTCCAATTCTTGAAACGCCTGAGGACTTGTTACCTCATGAATTAAATGCTTGTCAATATATAAAACTTGTGGGCCATTTTTAATGGTCGTAACCACATGACTGTCCCATACTTTATCAAAAAGTGTTTTTTCCATATTCTTTTTGATTTATATTTGAATAGTTGATTGAATACGGTTGGACTCCATTAAAAAATGAAGCGCTTGATCGTTAACTTCTTTGTTTTGATCTGCATATTGAAGGAACTTTGGATATATAGAATCCAATGCTACTTTTGTAAGATCATAACCTATATTTTTTGCTCTATAAGCGAGTGCGGCTCTTCCGCTTCTTGCAGTTAATACGATTGAGGACTCAGTAACACCAACGTCTTCGGGATCCATAATTTCGTAAGTTTCACGATTTTTTATAACTCCATCTTGATGTATTCCTGAACTATGAGCAAATGCATTTTCTCCTACAATTGCTTTATTAGGCTGAACAATCATCCCCATTTTTTCACGAACTAGTTGGCTTGTGCTATATAATAATTTTGTATTAATAGAAGTGTCTAAATTCAAGTATGGATGCTGCTTTAAAATCATCACAACCTCTTCAAGAGCAGTGTTTCCTGCACGTTCACCTATTCCGTTGATTGTACATTCAATCTGTCTTGCTCCATTTACAACTCCTGAAATAGCATTGGCAGTTGCTAGACCTAAGTCATTATGGCAATGACATGATAAAATTACATTTTCTATACCTTTAACATTTTCTCGAAGGTATTTAATTTTTTGTCCATATTCTTCAGGTAAACAATATCCTGTTGTATCAGGAATGTTTAAAACTGTTGCTCCTGCTTTTATTACATGTTCACATATACGTGCTAGATATTCATTATCTGTTCTTCCTGCATCTTCAGCATAAAATTCAACATCTTCAACATATTTTTTGGCATATTGAACTGCTTCAAATGCCCGTTCTAATATTTGCTCTTGGGTAGACTTAAACTTATGAATAATATGTGAATCTGAAGTTCCAATTCCTGTATGTATTCTAGGTTTTTTTGCAAATTTTAATGCTTGAGCAGCAACATCAATATCATTTTTATTGGCTCTAGTCAATCCGCAGACAGTTGCATTTTTAACTACTTTTGAAATTTCAACAACCGATTTAAAATCCCCTGGACTCGATACTGGAAAACCTGCTTCAAT
>CAJQNZ010000042.1 GCA_905479835.1 uncultured Flavobacteriaceae bacterium | reverse complement strand
ACTTCCCATTGGCAATACTGTATCTGTAGAACCATCTATTTGCTGACCATTCAAATCAATTGTAGAAATAAGATTGTCTACATTCTTTCCTGCTGCATACATAATTGCTTCCCAACACTGTCCTTCTTGCAATTCACCATCTCCATGTAAAGAATAGATAATTTTAGAATCGCTATTCAATTTTTTAGTTTGAGCAGCACCTATTGCAACACTCATTCCTTGACCCAAAGATCCAGAAGCAATTCGAACTCCAGGCAACCCTTCATGTGTAGTTGGATGTCCTTGCAGTCGCGAGTTTAGATGTCTGAAAGTTGCTAGTTCTGACACTGGAAAAAATCCACTATGTGCTAATACACTATAATATACAGGAGAAATATGGCCGTTTGACAAGAAAAATAAATCTTCTCCTTTTCCATCCATAGAAAAATCTGTAGAATACTCCATTATTTCTTGATATAGTACTGTGAAAAATTCTGTACAACCAAGAGAACCTCCAGGATGTCCTGATTGAACTGCGTGTACCATACGCACAATATCTCTTCGTACTTGTTGTGAAAAATCTTGTAATTCTTGTGTTGTAGCCATTAAAAATAGTTGTTTTGTTTTGACAAAAATAAGTGAATTAAAGTCTATGTCAAAAGATAAATTTAATACTTATAAACATGGTTTTAACAAAAAACAAATCTATTCTCTTGCAGCCTTAAACTCACTTGTGTCATACCATTTTGGAAAATACGTTTCATTTGATAATTTGTAACCAATATTGAATAATAATTGCACGTCAAATTGAATACCACTCAAGTCTGTAACTCCAGGAATATATTCATCCGAAGGTTGATGATAGATGTTTTTTCTGTAAGTGTCATTGAGTACTTTCATACTATCAATACTAATGTCAAACCCTTCATGACCTCCTTTAGCATAAATTGGTGGAATACCAATTTTAGCAAAATTAAAATGGTCGGATCTAAAGAAATATCCTTTTTCTGGACTTGGATCTGGAATGATATAACGACCTTGTGCTTCGGCAGCCGTTTTTCCATATTCATCCATTTCTGAATGTCCAAAACCTGTAATCGTAAAATCTTTCATGGGTCCTGGATTGTTAAAAGCATCCATATTGATATTAGCTACGGTTTTTTTAGGTTCATAAATAGGATGTTCAGAATAATAGGCAGAACCTAACAATCCTTGCTCTTCTGCTGTTACTGCCAATAAAACAATCGAACGTTTTTGCTGTGGTGATTTCTTAAACGCTTCAGCAATTGCAAGTAATGCAGAAGTACCAGAAGCATTATCTACTGCTCCGTTATAAATAGAATCGTTATCAATTGCTCTACCAACACCTAAATGATCCCAATGTGCTGAATAAATGATGTATTCGTCTTTTTGGTCAGTTCCAGGTAAAAGTGCAACCACATT
This sequence comes from uncultured Flavobacteriaceae bacterium, assembly GCA_905479835.1. Classification (GTDB taxonomy): domain Bacteria; phylum Bacteroidota; class Bacteroidia; order Flavobacteriales; family Flavobacteriaceae; genus Urechidicola. The sequence continues at coordinate 5,241 of CAJQNZ010000042.1, read as the reverse complement.
TTTAGATTGATCTCTTTTTATTTTATTACTGATTTTCACTGAAGCATTAAAACCTAAAGACACAGCAGAAAAGTCTTTGCTTTTCGCCAATTCATTAAAATTCTTATTTTTGATTGGAGAAGATTCAAACAGTTTAGTGGCAGTTTCATTTGAAATCCATCCAACCACATCAGTTTTAGGCATTTCACTTTCTAATGTTAAGTGTGCTCCACTCCATCCAGACTGCACAACATTCCAGCCATAAGAAGCAGGTTCTGTATCGTGAATAATTAATATTCCTGCTGCACCTTGTCTTGCTGCTTCTTCAAACTTATAAGTCCATCGACCATAATACGTCATTTCATTGCCTTTAAACAATTCTTTATTTCCTGATTGAAATCCAGGATCGTTCACCAACACAACTGCTGTTTTACCTTTCCAATCAACTCCTTCATAATCATTCCAATCATATTCTGGAGCAACAATTCCGAATCCAGCAAATACCAATTCTGAGTTTTTAAGTGAAACTTCTGCATCTGTTTTTGAAGTTGTTACGACAAAATCTTTTAATAATTCTAAATCGAATTTCTGATTATTTCCAGTAATATTCATTTTTTCTGATGGTGTGCCATCAATTTCAACCATCGGCACATCTTGAAAATAACTATCACCATTTCCAGGTTTTAAGCCTAATTTCTCAAACTGCTGCTTTAAATAAGTTGTTGTTTTTTGTCCACCTTCAGTAAAAGGCATACGTCCTTGAAAATCATCAGAAGCCAATATCTCTATATGTTTTGCAAGTGTTTCTTGATTAATTTCGGTTAATGAAACTTCTTTATACTCAGTTTTACAACTTGTAATAACTATGGTAATGATGAATAAGAATTTGAAAGTGTTTTTCATGTTTTAAGATTTATTTTATGTCTTCTGCTTCTTTTTCTTGGCAGCAGGGAATAGCACATTGTTTAAAATCAAGCGATATCCAGGAGAATTAGGATGTAAATCGAGTTCTGTTTTTGGGTCTCCTACTCGATGGCTATAATCTTCTGGATCGTGTCCACCATAAAAAGTAAACATCCCTTTGCCTTTTGTTCCATGTATATAGCGCGCTTCACTATTGGTTTTATTTTCACCCATCACAAGAATAGTTGGCTTGATTGTATTTCTATTAAATGAAGTTGTCTGACCCATAAATCCTTTAACAAGCATTGTATGGTTTTGACATAGCATAGTAGGCACTTGATCCCATTTGGCAGAAAAACTCATCAATGAAAAATAATCAGCAGTACGTGGAATTTTTCGTTTTTGAGTCATATCAATTGAAGAAAATTCATATACAATAGGACTACGTTCTAGTTGGAAATCTTTAAAAGCGAAGGTTCTAGCTGCATCAATTTTGGATTGATAATCCGGTTCCGAACCATCACCATCAAACATTGATTCGACAATATCAACTCCTTCTGCTGCTAGTGCAATATCAAAACTATCTGTAGCGGAACACATTGCAAACATAAATCCTCCGCCTATTACATAGTCTCGGATTTTTTTAGCAACAGCTAGTTTCTGTTGGGATACTTTTTCATAACCTAACTTTTCGGCAAGTTTCTCTGAATTTTTTTTCGAATCAATATACCATGGAGCAGATCGGTAAGAACCATAAAATTTTCCATACTGCCCTGTAAAATCTTCATGATGTAAGTGCAACCATTCATATAAAAGGAGTTTGTCATTCAATACATCCTCATCATAAATCACTTCAAATGGAATCTCGGCATATGTCAACACCATTGTTACCGCATCATCCCAAGGTAATTTATCTTTGGGCGAATACACTGCAATTTTTGGCGCTTTCTCTAAGAGAACTGCTTCCATATTGGCTGAAGGGCTGCTGATTTCTAATAAAATATTTTCTGCTTGTAAATCCGAAATGACTTGGTAAGAGACACCTCTAATTTTACACTCGTTTTCCAATTGAGAATTGTGTTCTATTAAAAAAGATCCGCCTTGATAGTTTAGCAACCATTGTGCTTTATATCCTTTATCTAATGACCAATATGTAATCCCATAAGCTTTCAAGTGGTTTTCTTGCATTTCAGCCTCCATTGGAATAAAAAGAAATGACGCAAAAAGCGTATTGGAAAAAAACAAAAGGAATGCAATTGAAATAATATGCTGAATTCTTATTTTAAAGAGGAATAATTTTTTCAATTTTTTGTATTTACTTATAAAAGACTAAAATAAGAAAAGAGTATCAATTCAAGTGAAATTACAACAATATTTTTTTTCTTTGGATTGGTTATCTACTTGACTCTTACTGAAATTATTGAGGCAATAGCGCACTCAAAATTTACGACTATATGACTTTTAAACTTCATTTAAAAAGGGACATCCAAATCATCAAAAGCATCATTAGGATTCATATTTTGGGCACTGTCAGGAATAGTTGTATTCATTTTGGATTGAAATTCAGTGCCGAAACCTTCTTCTAAATCTGAGAATTGTGCAAGATGCCCTGTAAATTTTAAACGGATATTATCTAATCCTCCATTTCTATGTTTCGCTACAATAAATTCACCTTGCCCTTCACATGGTGTGTGTTCATCATCATCCCATTCAGTCTGTCCATAGTATTCAGGACGGAAAATAAACGATACAATATCAGCATCTTGTTCAATGGCTCCTGATTCACGCAAATCTGATAATAAAGGTCTTTTTGATCCTCCACGTGTTTCTACAGCACGTGATAATTGTGAAAGAGCAATTACTGGAACGGCAAGTTCCTTGGCTAGAGCCTTTAAATTACGAGATATCATTGAGATTTCTTGTTCACGATTTCCTCCACCTTTGGAGGAACCTGCAGTCATCAATTGTAAATAATCAATAATAATAATTTTCACATCGTGCTGTGATACCAGTCTTCTTGCTTTCGCACGTAAATCAAAAATTGAAAGTGAAGGTGTATCATCAATAAATATAGGTGCTTTGGATAAGTTTTTAACTTTTACATTCAACTGTTCCCACTCATGCGCCTGAAGATTACCTTTTCTTAATTTGCCTGAAGCAATTCCTGTTTCACTAGAAATCATTCGTGTTATTAATTGTACAGATGACATCTCAAGTGAAAATATTGCAACTCCTTGATTAAAATCAATTGCCACATTCTTGGCCATTGACATTACAAATGCCGTTTTACCCATTCCTGGACGTGCAGCAATAATTACAAGATCTGAAGGTTGCCATCCAGAGGTAAGTTCGTCAAGCTTCGTAAATCCTGAAGGAACACCACTCATTCCTTCTTTATTAGAAATTTCTTGAATTTTATTAATCGCTTGTTGAACAAGACTTTCTGAATCTTCTGATCCTTTCTTTAAATTTCCTTGTGTTACTTCAAATAGTTTCGTCTCTGCGTCATCCAATAAGTCAAAAACATCAATCGTTTCATCATAAGCTTCTTCAATAATTTCAGACGAAATAGAAATTAATTTTCGTTGAATGAATTTCTGCAAAATAATTCTTGCGTGAAACTCAATATGTGCTGTAGATCCTACTTTCTGAGTCAATCCTATTAAATAAAAATCTCCTCCTGCAAATTCTAATTTCACATTTTTTCTTAATTGATTTGAAACTGTACGTAAATCAATCGGTTCTGAATTTTGAAAAAGAGTATAAATAGCTCTGTAAATTTCTTGATGTGACTCTTTATAAAAAGCCTCAGGATGGAGAATATCTATAACATCGTCAACTCCCTTTCTATCAATCATCATTGCTCCAAGAACAGTCTGTTCAAGATCTATCGCTTGTGGTGGTAACTTCCCTTTTTCAAGATTAATTACAGTACTTTTTTTGATAGTTTTTGCTCTAAGAGGTTTCAAGTTTTCCATGAAAGCAAATGTAGATTTTCTTCTTCTAAAATTAGTTGTTTTCCAAAATTAACTTTTGCACATCTTTTGTTAACAAGTAACTATTTTGTTAATAACTATTTAAGGATTAATTGTGAATAATATTGTCTATTTTTGATTGATGAAAAACAGCAAACTTTTCAAGATTTTTAGTTTATTTCTACTTCTACAATGGGTTTTTATTCAATTTATTTCTCGCTATCCAGATTTTATTGAGAACTATTATTCTAAAGGAATATATCCTTTTATTTCTCGTTTTTTTAGAACAATAATTGGATGGATTCCATTTTCATTGGGCGATGTGATTTATATAAGTATAGGTCTATTTATGATCATATCTGTCTATAAATTTTTAAAATACAGAACGATTAATTTTTTTAAAATAATCGCATCCATTTCAATACTCTATTTCTGTTTTTATTTTTTTTGGGGCCTTAATTATTATAGAAACCCACTACATAAATCACTAGAAATTAAAGAATTAAAATATTCAGTAGATGAATTGGAAACATTTACCTACCAACTGATTGAAAAAGTAAATCATTTGCAAAAAGAAATTACACAGAATGACACAATAAAAGTCGAAATTCCATTTGGCAAAAAAGAGATCTATTCTAAAGTTCAAAACGGTTATAAAAATCTTTCTATTCTATATCCAGAATTGAATTACACACCACAATCGATAAAAAATTCAATACTTAGCCTTCCTATGACTTATTTAGGAACTTCTGGCTACATGAATCCATTTACAGGTGAAGCACAAGTAAATAGCCTCAATCCTATTGTATTATATCCATCGACGAGTTCTCATGAAGTAGCACATCAACTTGGATATGCCGCTGAAAATGAAGCGAATTTTGTAGGGTTTCTTGCGACTATACATAATGATGATGTTTATTTTCAATATTCCGGATATTATATGGCTCTTCGATATTCATTGAATGATTTATATAGGCATGATCAAGAAAAATATACATCAGCAATGCATGTCTTAAATAATGGGACACGCAAGAATATGAAAGACAATTATGAGTTTTGGAATTCTTATAAAAACCCTATTGAACCCTATACAAAGATGCTTTTTGATCAGTTTTTAAAAGCCAATAAGCAAAAAGATGGCATTAAAAGTTATAGCAAAATGGTCGGAATGCTTATCAATTATAATAAACAAAATGATAAGGTATTTAAATTCATAAATTAATGTTAAAATTGGATGTATTGAGTAATTACTGCAAACCCTTTTTTATTTTTAAACTCTAAAATCTAACCTAATGAAAAAACTACTACTCAGTTGCTTGATACTACTCTCCATCAATCAATTGCAAGCACAGGATTATTTTCCTGTCAATGAAGGTGTAAAAAC